>CALBET010001056.1 GCA_937888665.1 uncultured Acidobacteriota bacterium | reverse complement strand
CCTGAACCAGTCAGGCCTGGGTCTGCTGCTTCTGTCCCGGGGGTTTCGTCAGACTGACTACCTGGCCATGGTGGCCGCGGTGCGTCCCCACTGCCCGACCCTGGGGGACGCGATGGTGCTGGACGACCATTGGACGGCGTTGCTCGAGGAGGGCGCGGCGGTCGCAGATGCCGACCTCGCCGCCCGGGAGTCCAGCCTGACGTTCGATGACCCCATCAACATTCAATACACATCCGGCACGACCGGCGCCCCGAAGGGGGCCACCCTGTCACACCACAACATCTTGAACAACGGGTTCTCCTGCGGCGAGGTGCTCGGCTATACGGAGGCCGATCGGGTGTGCGTGCCGGTGCCGTTCTATCACTGCTTCGGTATGGTCATCGGAAACCTGGCCTGCACCAGTCACGGCGCCTGCATCGTGACCCCTGGGGAGACCTTCGATGCCGGACAGACGTTGGCCACCGTCGAGGCCGAACGATGCACGTCGCTGTACGGGGTGCCCACCATGTTCATCGCCCAACTCGACCACCCGGACTTCGACACCACGGACTTCTCGTCGCTGCGCACCGGGGTCATGGCCGGCTCCCCCTGCCCCGTCGAAGTGATGAAACAGGTGCGCGAGCGGATGCACATGCCAGAGGTCACCATCTGTTACGGCATGACGGAAACGGCCCCCGTGTCGACCCAGTCTCGGACGGATGACCCGATCGATAAACGTGTGGCCACCGTGGGCGCCGTGCACCCGCACGTAGAGGTGAAGATTGTCGACCCGGATCACGGACACATCGTGTCGCGCCACGAACGGGGCGAGTTGTGCACCCGGGGGTACAGTGTGATGCTCGGCTATTGGAACGACGACACCGCGACGGCCGCCGCGATCGACTCGGGTCGGTGGATGCACACCGGCGACCTGGCCACCATGGACGATGACGGTTACCTCAGCATCGTCGGGCGCATCAAGGACATGATCATCCGAGGCGGAGAGAACGTCTACCCGCGCGAGATCGAGGAGTTTCTCTACACACACCCGGGCGTGGCTGACGCCCAGGTCATCGGCGTGCCGTCGGCCCGGTATGGGGAGGAAGTCATGGCGTGGGTTCAGCCGAAACCGTCAGCACAGCTCGACGCCGAGGCGCTCACGGCGTTCTGCCGCGGCGCGATCGCGACATTCAAGATTCCGCGGTACTGGAAAATTGTCGACACGTTCCCGATGACGGTCACCGGCAAGATCCAGAAGTTCCGAATGCGGGAGATTACGGCGACAGAAATGGGTAGTACCGAGGACGAGCAGGCATGATTCGAGTCACAGTACGAAGCGGCGATGGGCTCGGCGAACGAGAGTGGCTGCGGAGCGTGGTCGCCCGGGCGCAGGCCGGTCTCAGGCAGGCTGGAGAGACGCTACAGGCGGACGGCCTGTTCGAACCACTGACGACCCCGGAGCAGTTCGCCGCCATGCAGACCGTGGTGGGCCTCACACGGCAGACCGCACAAGACGCGCTCGACGCCAACGCGACCCTACGGTCAATCCGGATCGGGCGCGAGCAGGCCGAGGGCCTCATGGCCTTCACGGCCAAGCCATACTGGATTGGGATCGGGGGGGCGGTTCAGCGCGTTGCATCAGCCGGCCACCATCGGGTCCGTGCAGACCGCGCTTCTGTCGCTCGCATACAACCGTGGCGCGCCGAACCCGGCGCTGGCGCCGTTGCAGGCACCGCTCGCCGCGAGCCGCTGGGAGGAGGTGGCCGACCTCATCGACCAGATGCAGCAGGAGCAGCCCACTTCTGGCATCGCGACCAGACGGCGAGAAGAAGCGTTTATCATCCGCTCGGAACTCGCGTATCTGGACGAATAGGGTCCGCCCCACTGTGCCCGACTGTTCAATGACACAAGCACGCGCACGTGAGCGCAAGCCCGTATGTGGCGATCCATTCGAGTCCCGAGTTCGTCAAGCATCAGCTACGGGAGAACAACGCCCCGTTTGGTCAGATGGGCGCGAAGCTCGCGTTCGTAGGCAAAGAGTGCGGGCGTGCCACCCGAATGCAGCATGACCACGGTCTGGTCTGCGCCCCAGCGCCCTTCCCCCGCGTGGGCGCACAGACCGGCGAACACCTTCCCCGAGTAGACCGGGTCCAGCAACACGCCTTCGGTCTCTCCCATCAGCAGAATGGCGTCCAGACAGGCCTCGGTCGCGTCGCCGTAGGCGCGGCCGACGAACTGGTCGTGAATTTCAGTCGCTCCTCGCGTGCGAGCCGAGTCGCGGTCGAGCAGCTCGCTGATAGCGTTCCACCAGGTGTCGAGATTGGCCTGACACTGCGCGGCATCACCATTGACGCTGATGCCGATGACCGGACAGTCGATGGCGAGGTCACGGAGAGCGGTGAGCGTGCCAGCAAAAATGCCGCCGGTCCCGAACGGAGTATAGACGGCGGCCGGTCTGAGACCGGCGGCCTTGAGCTGTTCCGCCAGTTCCAAGCCGGCCCGAACGTAGCCCAGACAGCTCAGCGGGGTCGAACCGCTGACGGGAATGTAATACGGGGTCTCCCCCTCAGCCCGGAGCTCGTCACACACGCGCAGGGCGTGACCTTCGATCTCCCAGTGGTCGTCGATCTCCGCGAACCGGACGTCGGCGCCCATCACGTAGACGGTGAGCAGATTGCCCTGGAAGGTTCGCCGCTCATCACGGCTCAGCACGACGGTGGCCCGCAGGCCAACCCGACGAGCCGCCGCGGTGGTCAGCCGCGCATGGTTGCTCTGCGCACTGCCACAGGTCACGAGCACCGTCGCACCGGCGGCCTTGGCTTGGGCGACCTCGTACTCCAGCTTGCGCGGCTTGTCCCCTCCCAGCGCGAGATCGGTCAGGTCGTCGCGCTTCAGGTGCAGATCCATCCCGAGACGTGCGCCGGCGTGAACCAGATGGTCAAGCGGCGTCGGCGTGCGCGTCAGCGTCTCGCGCGGATACCGCGAGAGCGCGTGTTCGATCGAAGAAGTCATCACGATTTATACGGGGCTGCGCCCCGAACCCCACGCGGCCACTCCGCGGGGACCCCGGAATGCCCCACTCCGCGGCCGCGGGGCGCGCATTGTCGCGCGCCCGGGGTATTGTCCCTCTTCTTGCCTTAGCAGCCCGTGGTGAAAGTCCCGCGTCGCACCGAGAGCGGCGATGCGGCCGCCGAACAAGGCGAGAAGAGGGAGAATACCGGCAGTATTCGACCGATGAACAACGCAGATCGGCGGATTGCAGCGCCGCTCGAATGCAGCGGGACTTCCACCACGGGCTGCTAGCGATGCTCGCCTCCTCGACTCGCGGGCGCAGGGCGGGATCGGTGATATACAAGGGCCATTGTAAGAGGCCTGCACTGGGCCGCCCGTTGCTTGGGGGACATCATGGCGAAGGCGTCCGAGCGCGACCTTGGGATGCACCGGCGGATCACACGGCGCGACTTCATCAACGGTGTCGCGATTCCGGTCGGTGGGGCACTGGCGATGCCGAGCTGGGCGCACGCGCTGGGA
>CALBET010001055.1 GCA_937888665.1 uncultured Acidobacteriota bacterium | reverse complement strand
CACTGGTTGATTCGGCCGAGGAGCTTGAACAGCGGGTGATCCAACCGGTTCCGTCGATAGAACGGAAATGCGAGCAACCCGCACAACGGGACCAACAACACTCCACGCCAGCGCAGATACTCCAGTTCGAAGAACTGGGTGACGAGGTCGTGCAATTCGGAGCGGCTGAAGTGATGGTGCCACACCACGCCGTGGACCTCGCCTTCGTAGCCTGCATCGCGACCTCGCCCCCCAGCCAGCGTGGTAGCCATCCGGAAGAGCGTCGGGAGGAGAAACCGGATGTTGGCGGGATCCAGGAAGCTGAATAGCCCGTTGGCCGGCACCGTGAGAATGACGCGGCCACCCGGCACCAGCACTCGTGCGACTTCTCCGATAAGGGCCTGCCGCCGCTCCGGCGGCACGTGCTCGAGCACCTCGAGGCACGTCACGGCGTCCATACTCTCATCAGGCAGCGGCAGGTGATCGCCGGACCCGTGGATGATCTTGACATCCGGGTGGCCGGCGAGTCGGTGCCGTGCGTGCTCGAGCATGTGTCGGTTGATCTCGATGCCACGAAGGGTCCGAACGCCAAGCTCACCGGCCTCGCACAGCGTCGCGCCTTCATTGCACCCGACGTCGAGCAAGGAACGCGCGCCCGCGGGGAGATGCGCCAGCGGTCTCCACGGCAACGCGGGATTCGATACTTGTGCCAAGTTGAACCTCAAACGGGTCCCCACCCGCAATTCGCGCATCGGCGGGTCCTGCGCCGCCCACCGTCATCCGTCGTCCAGCGCTCCGACGAAGAGCTGAAGCGCCCCGCGCCGGTGCAGTCTCCACTCCCGACATGGTACATGCCCTGGACGTCGAGGGCGGCCCACCTGCACACGGCGCCATCGAGGCAAGCGCGGGGTCCCATAGTACCCGGCAGTACGGAGACAATCGCGCGGTAGTCTCGCATCAACCGACTCGGCAACGAGAGCGCCAGAAGCGGCGTTTCAAATCGGCCGGACATCTTCCTTGGGCTGCGCGACGGGCCGCGGCATCGCGGGCTTCGGGTCTGCGCGAAGCGGTTCGTCGACCTGGTGCGACCGAACGATCGCCTCGATCTCCCCCGGCTCGATCCGGAACCCGCGCACCTTGATCTGCCTGTTCGCGCGGCCGGCGATCTCGAGGACGCCGCCGTCTCGGTACCGGGCGACATCGCCGGTGCGGTAGAGCCGCTCTGCGGCGTTCGCTGAACGGATTCGGGACGAAGTTTCGCGCCGTCAATTCCGGCCGGTTGACGTACCCGCAACCGACGCCAGAGCCGGCGATGTGAAGCTCGCCCCAGACGCCGACGGGAACGCTGTGCGCCGACCCGTCCAGCACATAAGCGCGCATGTTCGGGATCGGCGGCCAATCGGAACGCTCGCTGCCGCATCGACATCCTCCGTGGGGATGGCGTACATCGTCGCGATTCCTGCCGTCTCCGTCTGCCCGCACATGTTCACCATGCCCACGTCACGTCCGCTGACACGGGTCCATTCCCGCGGCAGGCTTGTGGGCAGTGGCTCGCTCGCGAACAGGATGAGACGGAGGCTCCCATCGATCACCCACAACGATAGTCAGCGGAGGCATCGGCCACTCACGCACCCTGCGGTTGCCGAAAAAGGTGCGCGTCGGCTCGAGGACTCACTCACTCACCGGCGCAATCCCGATGCCAATGGTAGGGCTCGCTGGGCGAGTCTACGCCGCCCCCAAGTGCCGCTGCAGGAAGGCTGTCACCCGTTGCGGACTGGCGATGCCGACGAGGCGGTCGTCCAGATCCAGAATCGGCACGTGGCGGTGTCCGCTGACCGCCATGACCGACAGCGCCGCCGCCGCCGGATCGGTGACATACACATACACCGGTTGGGTCGTCATCACCTCGCGCACGGGTCGGTCTTTCACCGTGTCGTATTCCAGCGCCACCTTGTCCAGCACGTCGCGGTCGGAGAACACACCGACGAGCTTGCCGTCGGCTTCCACGAGCAGGCAGGCGATGTGAAGCCCAGACAGCTTGCGGACTGCGTCTGACACCGTGGTGTCGGGCGAGATGGTTTCGAACGGCTGATGCTGGATCGCTTCGACGGTCTCTTCGGCCAGCGCCCGTTCCACCGGATCGGTGTACGACTTGGGCTCGTAGTTCTCCAGCGGATCCTGAAAATCGTCTGCGGCAGTATCTCTGGGCGAGTCGTCGGACATCTCAGGCTCCTTCGCGCTGGTGCTGGTAGGGGGTGCCGCCGATTCTCTGCACCATCACCTGTTGGGGAAAATGCTCGGCCACGTATTTCATCAACCCCTTCTGGCCCGCCAATCCGGCGACGCGCCCCTCCGCGTCGACCACGCAGAGAAACGGGACGTTCTCCCGCTGGAGCGCCCCGAGCACGTCGGCAATCCGATCGGTCATCTTCACCTGAGGCCATCGGTCGGACAGGTGGTTGCCGAGCGGTTCGTCGAGCGCCGACGGCTCCCGGGCCAGCAACTGCGTCAGCATGCTCTCGGTGAACATCCCGAGCGGCACGTGCCGGTCGTCGACGGCGATCACGCACCCGAGATGGCCGTCGCGCATGCGACGGATCGCGTCGCGCAGGGGTGTGTCGGGGGAAGCGGTGACCGGCTCGCGCAACGCCAAGCGGCTGACCGGCTCGTTCTGCATGTTCTCAAGGAGTCCCATCGTGTTGTCCCTCAGTCTTCCCCCAGTGTGAATGTACCCCAAGGACGAGGCCGATGCCACGATGCGCGTCGGCTTCGTCCGTCGAATGCGGCCACAGTGTCGCCACAGGTTACGTGGTCTCGGCGTCGCGTTGAGCCTCGCCTCTCTGGCGCGCCGCCGTGACCCACACCCGGACCATGCCGAGCCGCAGTGCTGGGAACCGATGTCGACCGCGCAGCTGTCGCAGGTGTGCGTACACGGACTCCGGGTCAGCGTCACGCAGCTGGTCGACGCGCTCGATTCCCATGCTCTGCAACAGCCGTCCGTGGTCCGCGCCGATGCCCTTGAAGGTGTACAGGCGGGTCTCGTCGAGCAGCGCTGACATGTCGTCGTCGTCGAAGTCGAGAACGTCTTGCAGCGCCGCTTTGCGCCGCGGCTCCTCGAGCGCGTTCAGGAGTTGACGCGGACGGCGAATCCCGTGAGCGCGCAGCACGTCCGGCACCGCCGCCGGCAGCTGACGGCCAAGGTCCTCGAGCCGGACCTCGAACGAGCCGAGGCTCACCGTCTGGCCGAACACGACGACGACGCCCCACAAGAGGATGTGGAGCGGCAGCAGGGCGGCACGTGTGCGGACTGGCGTGACGGGCCGCGGGTCAAGGTCCAGGGCCGTCCCGCCGTCGCCGGCGTCTTCCCAGGTGGCGTTGCCGTAGAGCCAGAACGAGATGGCGGCCCAGGCGGCGAAGGAGTCCAGCGCCAGAGCGGGGAAACCGAGAAAACCGAGCACCGGCATCTCGAACAGCTTGAACGCTTCGAGACCGCGCACGGTGTAGATCCACTGTTGGGGGGCGACGTAGTTGAGACTCTCCCACACCAGCCCGCACACCAGACCCGCGGCCAGGCACCGCACGATGACGTCGTCGCGGCCGTCGGCGACATCGCGCAGCAGCGAACGCGCCCCGAGCCGGTAGTTCCACGGGTCGAGCAGGAACGTGAGACTGCCCCACACCAGCGGCGCCAGGGAGTACGGCCAGATGACCGCCAGCGCCACCATCACCGCGCCCACCCCCTGCAGCGCGTAGCTCACCCACGGCTTCAGACGCCGCGGCCGTGATCGCGATCGGCGGGCGATGCCGAGCGCGGCGAGCGCGGCGTAGGTTTCGAACAGACCGGCCCACACGGTGGCGAAACAGACGACACCGAACAACCCGACGAGGGTGAACTCGACCAGCGTCTGCGCGTGATACACGCCGACGTAGTACCAGTTCTGGAAGCGCAGGTTGAGCAGCTCGAAGAAGAACCAGAAGCTGACGGACCACAGCAGGATCGCCGGCACGAGGTGGCGCCGAGTGGTGAGCAGCGACCGGCCACGCGCCAGGCACGTGGCCCCATCCAGCAAGAAGATATAGCTCCACCAGGCGTAGGCGTAGAACGGCTGCGCGATCCAGCCGATATCGCGCCACAAACCCCAGAACGCCAGCGCGAAGCCGGCGAGGCCGGCCGCGAGCAGTGTCGCGCCGGCACGGCGCGCCGGTCGGGGAGTCCTAGGCATGCCAGCGTGCAGGCTAGCACGCACGCCCGCCGGAGCATCGGGTCAGCGAGGAGCGCCGGCGTCCTGCTCCAGTCCAAGAGACGTGCGGCGTCCGCTCGGCTGCGTTATCCTAGGTCCGCTAGACCGTCGGAGTCATCGTCCTGCGAGCCTCGGCGGCCCCGGACTTCTCGGTACGCTTTCAGCGCGGTCTATCGTATGACGGCATGCGTTCACAGGAACCGACCAGCGCCGCTTTTCGTGTGACCCGCCTACAGGCCGCACTCGCCGTTGCGCTGTTCGTGGCCTGCGCTGTCCTGCAGCTTCTCGTCTACGCGCCGACGAACGACCACTTCGAACGGCTCTCGCGAGCGCGTCAGATCGTGCAATACGGCGACCTGCCGTTCCGGGACTTCCTTGATCCGGGCTACTTCCTGACACTGTTCACGTCGGCGGCCCTACAGCGTGTCCTGGGAGACAACTTCCTGGGTGAGGCGCTGTTGAACACGCTGTGCATTGCGGCGGGCTACGTGCTCGTGCTGCTGCTCACGCTCCGCGTGACCCGGTCCCTGACCGCCGCCGTCCTGGCCGTACTGGCCGCCCTGGTTCTGGCTCCGCGGGACTACGACTACGACAAGGTGCTGTTCTTCGTGCTCGGGATGTTTCTGTTCTGGCGCTATCTGGACCGGCCCACGGCCCGCAATCTCGTCATTGCCGCGCTGGGCACACTGACCGCGCTGCTGTTTCGATATGACACCGGCCTGTACATCGGGTCCGCGCTGGGCTCCGGCCTGGTGGTGGCCCACTGGGGACGGTGGCGCGTCCTGACACGACACCTCGGCCTCTATGTTGGCGCGATCGCGCTGGCCGGGCTCCCGGCGCTCGTCTTCGTTCAGACGACGGCAGGGGTCGGCCGGGCCCTCGACCAGGTCGTGTCGTACGCGCGAGGGTACGCGCTGCCGCACGTGTTGGAGGCCCCGGATGTGCGCCTTGATCCGGCCACCGCGCTGCCGGCGCTACAGAGCGTCGACGGAGCGATCGTCAACGTGCGGTGGGCCGAAGGTGTCGGCGGCGCCGAACGGACCGGGCTGGAAGGGGCTTACGGTCTCGCGCAACCGGAGCTCGTTCTCGATCGAACGTGGATGTACCGGATCCAGGATCGCACCGAGGACAACATCAGGAATCTGGTAGAGGATCCGAGCATCGAGGATACGGCGGGGATCGACCGCGACACCTTTCAGGTGCTGACCCCGGAACCGTGGTCGTCTCGGCTCGGCCGTGTCCTCCCGTGGGTGTTGTCGCCACAAAACAGCATCGCACTCGTCTATGTTGTGTGCCTCGCGCTGCCGTGGCTCGCGCTCTGTCTGCTGTGGAGGGTCCGCGGTCACATGGACCAGGTGGAGAGGAGCCGGATCGCCTCGCTGGCGATCCTCTGTCTCGTCGTCGGGGTGTGTATTCTGCGGCAACCGATCGAATCGCGGGTTGGCGGAGCGGCGACCCCGATGGTTGTGCTGGGCGCCTGGATCCTGGTGACATTCATCCGGTTGCCGACCGATCCGCGGCGCGGCGCTGTGTCCGCGGGGCGGGGTGCGCGCATGCTCCGTGTCGCGCTGGTGGTCGTCACGCTCGTGATGCTCGGGGCCAGCGCCGTGACCTTCACCAACTGGGAGGTCCGGCTCCGGGCGGCGCGGGTCCCGCTGGATCCGGTCGGTTTCGTGACAGCGGCCGCTCCGACGCTCCGCCGACAGATCGACGTGTTGTCGGCGTCGCCCCCGCCGAGCGCGTTGAACTCCGGACCGCTCCGCGGGCTGACCGCGTATGTCCGACGCTGCACCCGACCGACCGATCGGGTGCTGACGGTGGGAGGATTCATGCCGGAGCTGCACTTCTTCGCCGGGCGAGGCTTCGCCGGCGGCATGCTGGTCAGCTTCGGCCGTCGATGGTATGAACCCCGGTTTCAGGAGGCGGTGGTGCGCGCGCTCCGCCGGGATCCGGCGCAGATCGTGGTTGTCACGATCCAAGCAGAGCCCCGGTTCCGAGCGAGCCATCTGGTGCTGAGCGACTACCTCGACGCCACCTACCGGTCGGTCGGCGAGCCCTCCTTCACCGGCGATTCGGCCGATGCGCCGTTACGACTCCTGGTCCCACGCGATGCCGTCCC
>CALBET010001054.1 GCA_937888665.1 uncultured Acidobacteriota bacterium | reverse complement strand
AACGCCGTCGTCAAACAGTGTGTACTTTTCAGCGCGGGGGCCGTCCTGCTGGCGGGTTGCGCAGAGCCCACCCACCCTCTTGCCGGTATCCCTGACATCGTGCAAGCCGATTTTACAAGTGCTATCTCTGCGAGTGTTGTCGATATACACGCACACATCCAGGAACTCCAAGTAATTTCGCTGTGTGAAGAAATTGGCGGCAAGCTGGGTAGTGTCTCCATTTCCGACTGCCTGGCCCAGAACCTTATCCACGGTGGTCAGCATTCCGTCAATTTTCGACCCTTGGTGGTTCGAGAATTTCGGCCTGGTGACGATCAGCAAGCGGCACCCAAGGTGTTGATTTTGGGAGGTATTCATGGGGACGAATACTCTTCGATTTCAATCATGTTCCACTGGATGGATCTTGTGGAACGTGATGCCGCTAGATCGCTCCACTGGCGGTTCATGCCTGCTGTGAATCCTGATGGGTTACTCGATGGCGAGGCGCGCAGACAGAATTCCAATGATGTGGACCTGAATCGCAATTTTCCAAGCCTGGACTGGGCCGGCCGAGCAGAAACTCACTGGAGAGTTGTCACCGGTAGCAATCCACGTCGCTATCCTGGGGAGGAGCCTGCGAGCGAGCCAGAGGTGCGCTGGTTGATGGAGCAGATTGACAGCTTTCAACCCGATGTCATCGTCTCAGTCCATGCGCCGTACCACTTGTTGGATTTCGATGGGCCAACCCAAGCGCCGGACAGGATCGGCGAACTGTATCTTCATCAAGTTGGTGTCTATCCTGGCTCGTTGGGTAACTACGCCGGTATTGACCTTGGGATTCCTGCGGTGACCATCGAGCTGCCGTCGGCGGGAATCATGCCAACGGATGAGCAGGTGGCAACGACCTGGACAGACCTAGTTGCCTGGCTGACTGAGAGGCCTTATTTTTCTGGCGAGCGCGCTGTTGGTGTCGAAGAATAGCGCCAGATTCCCGCTGATCCTTCCGCGCTTCCGGCAATGCGTTCTGCCCGCGTCCACGCGCCGCTGAGGTCGACGACGATCTGGGCAGAACCTGAATGATGCCCGCGCCGAATCCGAAGACCAGCGCGTGGAGCTACTATCGCCAGATGTTCAGCTGGCGCATGCTGATTGCGCTGGCAATGGGCTTCTCGTCCGGCCTGCCGTTGATGCTGACTGGCACCGTCCTGCAGGCGTGGATGTCGGATGTTGGTGTTGATCTCAAAACCATTGGCCTGTTTGCACTGGTCGGCCTGCCATACACGCTGAAGTTTCTGTGGGCGCCGCTGCTCGACCGATTCACCTTCCCGCTTCTTGGCCGCCGCCGCGGCTGGCTGGTCATCGTCCAGCTGGTGTTGATCGGCACGATCGTGCTTCTGGGGGCCAGCGATCCGCTCCATGATCCCGGGCTGACCGCTCTGGCTGCCCTGCTCCTGACCTTTTGCTCCGCGACGCAGGACTCGGTGATCGACGCCTATCGGCGGGAGACGCTGGCGGAAAACGAACAGGGCTTCGGCGCCTCTGCCTACACCTGGGGGTATCGGGGCGGGATGGTCGTCGCGACCGGCGGCGGACTGATACTCGCGGACATCGTTTCATTCCCGACCGTGTTTCTGGCCATGGCCGGGATCATGTCCATCGGCGTTGTCACGACGCTGCTCTCGCCGGAACCCCGGCGCCCGGACGGCACGCCGAGCACCTTGAGGGAAGCGGTCATCCTGCCGTTCGCGGATTTTTTCCGGCGCCAGGACGCGTGGCTGATACTTGCCTTTATCGTGTTGTTCAAGGTCGGCGATGCCGTCGCGGCCAGCCTGTCCACGGCGTTTTATCTCGACACCGGTTTCTCCAATACCGAGATCGGCGCCGTTGCCAAAGTGCTTGGCGTCTGGGCCATTCTTGTCGGCGTCGCGATTGGCGGTCTCTTGTACCTTCGGGCGGGCCCCTATCGCACGCTGTGGATCTGCGGGATTCTCCAGGCGCTTTCGACCGCGTCATTCGTCATCATTGTGATGGCAGGCCACAGCCTGACTGCGCTGGCAGGCGTCATTGCTTTTGAGAACGTCACGGCCGGCATGGGCACGGCCGCGCTGGTCGCCTTCATGGCCCACCTGACGAACAAGAAGTTCACAGCGACGCAATACGCGTTGCTGACAAGTTTGTCAGGCGTGCCCCGGGTCATTCTGTCCGCACCAGCCGGCTATCTCGCCGAATGGCTGGGCTGGTTCGATTTCTTCGTATTTGGCGCGTTTCTTGCGATTCCGGGATTGCTGCTGCTGTTCCGCTTTCGAAGCTGGCTGGTGCCGCACGAAGCCGAGGCGCCAGCGTAGGAGCGTCGACGGCGGCTTCTCACAGGGCGCCCGTGAGGCTGTCACAGTGTTGACGCAGTTGGACTTTCGTCGGTCGTGCGCGCCCCCTTGGGTGGCTGCGACTGAGCCTCCTTCAGACCGCGACCAGACCGCAACTCGACCGTGACCGCCTCGAAGACCGACTGGCTCATCTTCACGATCTCGGTCGTCACGCTGCTGGCCATTGCGGGCCGCTCATGGCGCCGGCCCAGGCCGGCGGCCGGTTCGTCGACCGGTTCGTCGACCGGTCCATTGATGCTCGGCGCGGTGACCTGCTTGGTCACGGAGCCCACATCGCACACGTGCATGAGGCAGCGCGTTCATCGCGCGGCTCGGCGACGAGGGCGCGTTGGGGGGTGGGGGGACCCTCACGCGTGGTCCGCGAGATAGGGAATGGTCTGCGGGCCTTCCGGCAACACGCAGACTCGCGCGTCCGGACCGAAGCGCGCCAGCGCGTCCCGGGTGGCGGCGGCGACGTCGTCGATCGGGGTCAAGTGCGCCGCGCGAACCTGGTCGTCGGTCAGGCCATCGGTTTTCAGCAGGACCACGGCTCGCTGCTGGATTTGCGCCTGTATTTGGACTTCCCACTGGTCGTGGCGGTTGTGGCCCGGTGCGTTGATCATCTCCAGGAGCCCCTCTGGAGTGTTCCGCCGGGTCAGAATGTCCAGAAATTCGCCGTGGTCCGGGTAGCCATCCGCGCACGCGGCGGCGCACACGATGACCCCATTGGGCTTCACCACCTGGGCCGCGGCTGACATGCCCTTGATGGCCTGATACAGATTCTGGTCCAGCGGGTAGCCGCTGTTGGTCGTCACCACGACGTCGAACGGTCGGGTGAACGCTTGCATCGCGGTGCGCTTGACGACCGTGCGGACCGCCCGATGGACCGCGAACAGTTCGCCCGCCGCGACATGCGTAATCTTCCGGTCGCGGTTGATGGCAACGTCGATGCTGAAATCGACACCAGACCGGGCCGCGATGCGGCGGACCGCGTCGTGAATCGGATTGCCGTCGACCACCCCCCAGCGAGCCTCCGGGTGACCGATCATCTCGGCGTCATGCAGGCGCATGATCGTCTCGAACCCGGCCAGCCCAGGGGCGACCAGCTTGGGCCCGCCGCTGAAGCCGGCAAAGAAATGCGGTTCAACAAACCCGGTCGTGATCCGGATGTCGGCCTCGACCCAGGTGCGATTCAGCCAGACCGGGATGCCGCCGTCCACCTCCCCAAGTGAAACCAGGTGCGCGTTGTCGAACGCGTCGTGGATGACGATGCGGTTGCGATCCACGATCTCCAAGCCGAACATCTCTACCAGTTCCTCCCGGGTGGTGGCTCGGTGGGTGCCGCTGGCGACCATGATGGCGATCTGCGCGGTGGGGACGTGCGCGAGCGCCGCCAGTACGACCGGGAGCACGGTCGCGCTTGGCATTGGGCGCGTGATGTCACACACCGAAATGGCGACCGTCTGGTCGGCGCGCACGAGGTCGCGCAGAGGGGCGCTGCCGGTCGGGTGCTCAAGCGCCTCGCGAATCGCACCGCGCTGATCAGGCAGCCCCTCGACATAGGTCGGCTCGATCACGGTCGTCCGGTTGTCCGGGAAGTCGACCGGGAGACCGGTGCGGCCGTATGCGAGATTGACGAGCATCGATGAGCGCCTCCGACCCAGATCTTACTCCGCCGACCAGCGCCTACCGCCACGGGGTGGCGTCTCTGAACTTCTCATGTTGACAATCAAGATGAGTGAGCCGTGGGCCTGTCTGGATTGACGGTAGGCGGCAGTTACCTCCCAAGGAGGACCGCAAGAATCTTCGGCGCGGCCTCCCCAGCCCGCGCCTCGATCTCCACGTCGGTGAGCGTACTCAACGGGTGCGTGATGACGACGGTCTCCAGGTCCTCCGCTCCCAGCGCCGCGCGCTGAACGTCGGCCTCATGGACGAACGCGGCGGTGATGATCGCCGCGGTCGGCACGCCTCGTTGTTCCAGCCCGATGGCGTCGTGCAGACTGCACGACGTGCAGGACCCTCAATCGCCGATGGCGGTGACGACCGCGTCGTTCTCCGCCGCGATCTGGTCCAGCAATGCATCCGGGGCCGCCCGCGAGAAGCTGCCCTTCGTGTAGTGCGTGATCGCGGCTGGGGCCACGCCCGCTTCCAACAGTGTCGCCACCCGCCTGAGCAGCTTCGACGCGTTCCACTTCGAGTTGTCCAGGATGCCCACGCGCATGCCGCGCAGCGTCTCGAGTCGGGGAGCACGGGCGACCACGTCGGCGGTCACTGAGCCGCGCGGGTCAAAGACGATCTGGCCGGTCGGCAGCGTGGAGTGCGTGGACATGATTTGGACTCTTCTCTCGGGCTTCGATCTGGAGGCGGTCGGCGTCACAACTCGCAGGTGCCATCCGTGCAGCGGACCTCACGTTGGGGCGCTTGACCATCAATCCCTCGCAGCACCGGCGATGTCATGTGCCCCCAGCCTGGGAGGAACGCCGAGAACCGGCCGGCCTCGCCCCCGGCGACGAACAGATGGATGTCGTCCGGTGACGGGACGATTGGAATGCGCGCGCCCGGTTCGCGTCGGTACCACCGGGGCAGGTTCCGGTTGTAAATCTTGCCGTAGCGGCCCTGGAAGCTGATGTCGTCGAAGGTGTTGGTGGTGTGCGACCACAGATACCGTCGGACGTCGCTGCGTGTCCAGCCGGCGGCGGCGATGGTGGCGGCGTGCTCCGGTCCGATGACCACGGCACAAGAGCCACTGTTCACCGCATTGTTGTGCGCGATGGTGCTCATGGCCGAGACGAGGCTGTCCAGCACGCCCTGTGGATCGTTCGCCACGTGGTTCGTCACGCTGTGCGGTCCTTCGGTCGCGATGCAAAACACCGTGCTGTCGTCTGGCCGGTACCCCTGATCGACGTGGTACGGCGCCCACGGGCTGGCCTCCTCGTGCTCGGCGATACAGAACGTGTATTTGCCCGGGTGACCGAGTGTGCTCTTGTCGAGGTCGCCGGGCCAGCCGCCACCGACGTTGAGCATGATGAGGCGGAGGGCGCGGCCGATGGTGGCGTTCGCGCGGTTGCCGGAGCCGAACACGTTGGCGCCGGCATTCATCCCGATCTCGTGGCGTATCGGACCGTTCACGATCAGGAGCGGCGCCGCCATGTGGGTCGTGGCTTGTATGCCGTTGAGGTTGAAGTGCGTGCCGCACAGCGCCAGAATGGCCGCCCGGACGACCGGAGCGTATGCCGGTTTACATCCAGCCAGCACGAGATTGACTCCCAGGACCTCGCGGGTGAGGTTGCCCCATCGCGGCGGCACCCGGGTTTCCAGATAGTCCGGCTCCCCGCCCAGCGCGTCCACCATGGCTGCGACCGTTTCCGGGGTGGGCGGCACCACCGGCAACCCGTCGGTCCAACCTTGCTCGAAGTACCATTCGACCAGATCGACCTGCTTGACGGCGGCGATCGTGGGTGCGGACGGCGCTGACGTGGTCTGGGGCAAATCGCGACGCGTGCTCATAGCTTGAGAAGCCACTATAGTGCACCCGGCAGTCGGAGACCCTGAGATACGTGATGCGGAGGTGCCTGGCCCAAGCAGCTCAAGCGGTCCAGGAGAGACGCTGTCCGCCGCGGGCGCACGACACCAGCGGGCCTCTAGCCTGGGCTCGGTCCAGAGGGTGGACTCGGATCCTGAGCCCTGGCGACAGGGAGCACTACCCGTCGCAAGTCCGCGAGCTTCGGAACGGCCTTCCAGTCGAACTCCAGATACGTCGTTCGTTCGTCGATCTGGCGGGACGGTGCATCGGCGAGACCCCACGTGTCGGGGTTGTCGTACACCACTTCCTTGCCGTGCCACCGCGCGCCCCACAGGGCTTCGGCTTGCTCACCCTTCAACGTGTGCTTCGACAGCTGGTAGCTGCCGATGTGGCTGATGTGATAGACGGGTGCCCCGATGTCGGCAATCGGGTAGCCGCTCGAGTGTGCTTTGACGAGGAAGTTGAGGTCGACCCC
>CALBET010001053.1 GCA_937888665.1 uncultured Acidobacteriota bacterium | reverse complement strand
AGCGTGGGCGACTGGCTCGGATCTCCCTCTGGCGCGGTATCGAGCGCCTTGGCCAGGCCGAAGTCCAGCACTTTCACCGTGCCGTCGTCCCGGACCTTGATGTTGGCCGGCTTCAGGTCACGGTGGACGACGCCCTGCTCGTGGGCCGCTTCGAGGGCGTCGGCGATTTGGCGGGCAATCGGAAGCGCTTCGTCGATGGGGATCGGCCCCTGCGCGATGCGGTCGGCGAGCGTCGGCCCTTCGACGAGCTCGAGGACGAGCGCCTTGACCCCGTCCGACTCTTCCAACCCATGAATAGCGCCGATGTTCGGATGGTTCAGCGAGGCGAGGACCTTCGCCTCGCGCTCGAAGCGGGCGAGCCGGTCTGGGTCGGCCGTGAACGCCTCCGGCAACACCTTCAACGCCACGTCCCGGTCGAGCTTCGTGTCGCGGGCCTGATACACCTCCCCCATCCCGCCTTCGCCGATCTTGGCGGTGACTTGATATGGGCCGAGGATGGCGCCGGGCTGGAGAGGCATGGGTTAAATTAAAATTAATCAACCGGAACGCGCGCTCTCAGTTCCTCGAGCCAGTTCAGCACCAAGATGAACCCGTGCCCGGTTTCGGTGGCGGCGCTGCTCGGCTTTCGCATGAGAAAGCGGTCACCACTCGGCGCGATGTCGTAACTGCGCCCCAACTCGAAGAACGCAAAGGGGCCTGTCTGGAAGAGGGTGTGCGGTTGGCCCACATGTAACGCCGGGTCAGTCTCCACCGTCGCGCTCAAGAGCTGCCCAGGCCCACGACGTGGGTAGCAGCATCGATAAAACAACTCGCGGCCGTCGGGTGACCAGACAGGGTCGGTCCCGCCATCGGTCGATACCCGCCTCTTGATCTCGCCAACGTTCGGAAACGACGTGACGTAGACTTGGAAAGAGCCTGACTCATTCGATACATACGCCAGCACGTCGCCGTTCGGAGACAGCGCTGGCCGCACTTTCACGGCGTCATCGTCGATCAGCGGCGTCAGTGTACGGTTGCCCTGCGCGGAGAGGACACTGATATCGGGGGGACCGCCGGTGACGTCGGCGTCCGACGTCACCAGGGACCCGTCGGGCAACCATGACAGATCCCAGATGATGCGGTCGGTGTTGAGCAGGACGTCCACCTCCCCAGTGCCGTCGGCGGCTTTCGAGAACAGCCCGCCGCCGTCGCGGCTCGACACGAACACAATGCGTGAGCCATCGGGTGTCCAGATAGGACGCTCGTCGATTCCTGGATCGAACGTCAAGCGCTCGCGGGTCTGACGAGTCAGGTCCAAGACAGCCACGTCGGTCGTGCCGGCGTCGGCGAGCTGCACAGCCACGCGGTCGCCACTTGGGGACAGGCGGGGCAGGTCGCTCGCGGTCGGCTCGACAAATGCCACTTCTTCCCGACCCGCCCGGTCAACCCACACCAGATTGAACTCGGCCCCGCCCGCCAGGGCGGTCGTGGGCACATAGACGAGGGACCCGGTGCGCGACGGGCTGAAGTGCGCCGCGCCGGTGAACGGGCCCCCGTCGCCGACCCCCTCCACTAGCGCGACCTCACCACCCGTCACCTCCCGTCTGTCGGCGTCGAATGGCACCGCAAGCAGCTCGCCATCCCTCGCGTAGACAAGATGGCCGGTCGGGAGATAGCGCGCATCGCGACCACCGCGCAGCACGACCTTTCGTTCACCCGTAACGACTGATGACACGACGATGTCAGCCTCGTCCCAGGACCGCGCGCCCGCCGGCCTGAGGGTGTACAACACCCAGTCGCCGCCCGGGAGCGGCTGCGGACCGTGCGCCAGCTCACCTTCCGCGACCGGAACCAGTGAGTAGGGGGTGCCGCCCGCGCCCGGTACGTGCCAGATCCCGTCTTCCCCCCGGCCGAACAGGATGGTGTCGTCCGGCCCCCAGCTCGCTCCCCAAACGTTCGCCACGTCACAGAGCGGGACCGGCATATCACCAGTCACGGACACCCTCTTGAGCTGATTCTCAGCCCAGAAACCGACCGACTGACCATCGGCCGAGAAGAACGGGCCCATCGCGCCTTCTGTCCCGCGAACCGGCGTGGCCGCGAGCTGGTCCATCGACCGCAGATACAGCTGCTCGTCGGCCACATAGACGAGTTTGGTGCCGTCGGGGGAAAGGGCGACGATGCGCCTGCCGGTAAAGCCGAGCCTCTGGTCTTCGGGCAGCATGAGCGAGACGCGTGTGATCGGGAGAGCGAGTGGTTCGGGCCGCATCACGCGCCAGACGATGACGCCGCTGAGGCCTGCGGCGAGCGCAACCATGATGAGCGCCAGCATTGGTCGTTGCCAGAGCCGCACCGGCGGTGGCACAGCGGTTGCGGCCGTGCCGGCAGTCGTCTCAAACGCCCCGTCCAGCGCCAGCCGGACGTCGCCGATGTCGCGCACGCGTTGCTCGGGGCCTTTCTCGATGCAACGGCGCAGCACTACGACCAGGGACGCCGGCATCTCCGGAGGCAGCCGATCCCAGGCCGGCTCCGCTTTCATGACTTCAGCCAGCATCTCCGATGTCGTTTCGCCGAAGAACACGCGCTGTCCTGTCAGCATCTCAAAGAGCACGACGCCGAACGCCCAGATGTCCGTCCGCTTGTCGACCGGTTTGCCGCGCGCCTGCTCCGGCGACATATACGCCGCCGTCCCCATGATCACGCCCATCTGCGTGGCGGCGGCGGTCAACGTGGGCGACTGAGCGGGATCGCCTGGTGGCGCAGTGTCCAACGCCTTCGCCAACCCGAAATCCAATACCTTTACCGTGCCGTCTGACCTGACCTTGATGTTGGCGGGCTTCAAGTCCCGATGGATGACGCCCTGCTCATGGGCCGCTTCCAACGCCTCCGCGATCTGCTTGGCAATGGGCAACGCCTCGTCAACCGGGATCGACCCCTGGGCGATGCGGTCGGCGAGCGTCGGGCCTTCGACCAACTCCAGGACCAGGGCTCGGGTATCGTCACCCTGCTCGAGGCCGTAGATGGCGGCGATGTTGGGGTGGTTGAGAGACGCGAGGACCTGCGCCTCCCGCTGGAACCGGGCGAGCCGATCCGGGTCCTCCGCGAACGCGTCAGGCAAGATCTTCAGGGCGACCTGGCGATTGAGCGTGGTGTCGGTCGCCTGCCAGACCTGCCCCATGCCCCCCTCGCCAATGAGGGCCGTGACGTCGTAATGCCCGAGGCGGGTGCCGGGACTGAGTGACATGGGTGGCCTGGGAAGAACTGGCCAATCATACCGGAGTGGCGGTGCGGACCGTGTCCTCAGGAGACCTGTCGGAAACAGTTCCTTTCTGGACACCCCTCGTACCGACCGTCTCTCCGCATGCCGCGCGCTGGGGACGAAAGTCGATTCACGCGAAACAGGGTGTATGCATCAGCGAGCACCGTCGTTGCTAATGCGGTACAGCTTTGTCTGGGTGCGTAGCAGCAGGCTACCCCGTACGACCGCCGGCGTGGCCAACGCCATCTCGTTCAGCGAATTCGTATGCAGGAGTTCGAACTCCGGCCCGGCCCGGATCACGAAGGTGTCGCCATCCTCGCCCATCAGAAAGATCCGGTCGTTGTAGGCCCATGGCGAGGCGGTGAAGCCGGAGCCCGGCTTGATGCGGGTGCGGCCGTAGACCTCGCGGCCGGTCCGGGCATCGTGGTTCAGGAGGAACCCGCGATCCAGCAGGGTGTAGTAGTGGCCCTCATACACAAGCGCAGAGGTGTTGTAGGTGCCAAGCATCGGCTGATACCAGACGATGGAGTCGTTGCCGTTCTCCCCCTCGCTCAGCGAGATGTCTCCGGACGCACCCGGACGTATGGCATAGACCGGCCTGGGCATGCCGCCCGGATACCCGGAACTGATGTAGACCAGCCCATCCCGGGCGAACGGTGTCGGCACCACGTTGACGGTCATGCCGCCGAGCTCCCACAAGAGCCGGCCATCGAGGCCGTAGGACCGGACGCGGCGCAATCCGGCGGTCACGATCTCGGTGCGCAGGTCGTTCTCCCACACGAACGGCGTGGCCCAGTTCTCGACCTCATCTCGCTCGACGCGCCAGATCTCGTCACCGGTGGCGGCGTCCAGGGCCATCAGGAACGACGCGGTCGTGTTGTCGTTGACCACATACAGCCGCCCGTCGTGGAGCGCGGGCGACGCGGCGGTGCCGAAACGCTGGCGACCATTGAAGACGCCAAGCTCGCGTCGCCACTCCACCTCGCCGGTCAGGTCGAGGGCCACCACCAGCCCGATCGTGCCGAAGTAGACATACACGCGATCGCCATCGGTCACCGGGGTCTCCGAGGCGAAACTGTTCTTGAGATGCCGCTCAATCTGGGGCACTGCCACCGCGACCTCGCGGACCCAGCGAACCGCCCCGGTCGCGAAGTCCAGGTCGTACACCAGCCAGCGATGACTCGCCATCGACCGGGTGGCTCCGCTGGCGGCTCCCGGGTCGTACAACCCGCGCACCGGCTGCCGCTCCTCGCCCGCGCTGACCGCGGTGGTCAGGAAGACGTGGTCGTCCCAGACCACCGGCGAACTCCAGCCGAGACCGGGGACATCTGCCTTCCAGACGACGTTGGTGGTCTCGCTCCAGGCGTCGGGCAGCCGCGGGTCGTCGGACACCGCGCCGTCATCGGGTCCGCGGAACTTCGCCCATTGCGCCTGCGGAGCCTCCCTCGGCCGACCGGCAGGCTGGCCAGACACGGCGGCCGGCATCGCGCAGACCACCGCCAGCAGCGTGCTCACCATGCACATCGTCGTCGTGGTCCGCATCACAGGCCTCCTGGTTGGGGCGACACCGGCGGAAATACGCCAGCGCCCCGTGTCGGCGATGCTATCGTATCGGGGGGCGTCGACCGACGCCAGACCAGAGTTCGGTTGTGTGACACACCGTCTGTGGCTGTAACGCCGCAGATGGCCTGCGCCACAGCAGGAGCGCGACTCAGTTCCGGGTGTGGCAAGTTAGTGACACGAGTTCTCATGACCAAAGCCCTCGCCCGAACGTGCTGGTCGCTGCTGCTCGCGACCGGTCTGGTCACCACGCCGGCCACCGCCCAGGAGCGCGCAACCGACACTGGCACATGGACAGCCCCGCGCACCGCCTGGGGCGCACC
Source organism: uncultured Acidobacteriota bacterium (assembly GCA_937888665.1). Classification (GTDB taxonomy): domain Bacteria; phylum Acidobacteriota; class Vicinamibacteria; order Vicinamibacterales; family UBA8438; genus UBA8438. The sequence goes on along the minus strand of CALBET010001053.1, from coordinate 739 downwards.
CGATCTGCAAGGGGTCTGGGACTACCGCACATTGACACCGCTGGAGCGTCCAGACGAGCTTGATGGCCGGGAATTCCTCAGTGCCGAGGAGGTGGCGGACCTGGAACAACAGCGCCGGGACCGACCCGACGGGCGCCCGCCGGGTGACACGCGGACGGCGCCTTCCGTCCACGCTCCCTACTGGCTCGACTATGGCACGAGCGCGGTCAGCAGCGGGCGCAGCTCGCTCATTGTCGACCCGCCGAATGGGAAAATTCCGGCGCTTTCGCCGGCGGGGAGCCGACGCGCGGCGCAGCGTGCGTCCGCCCGATCCGGCCGCGGGCCGGCCGACGCCTACAGCGACCGCAATCTCTGGGAGCGCTGCATCACCCGCGGTCTTCCGAACGGGATGCTACCGGCCGGGTACAACAACAACATCCAGATCTTGCAGACGCCGGATCACGTGGTCATTGTCAACGAAATGATTCATGACGCGCGCATCGTTCCCCTCGGCGCCTCGCGGGACGGACGACCGGAACTGGCCGACAGCGTGCGTCAATGGCGAGGGCACTCGCGTGCGCACTGGGAGGACGACACGCTGGTGGTGGAGACGACGAACTTCTCGCCCGGCGCCGACTTCCGCGGGGCCGCGGAGAACCTGCATCTGGTGGAGCGCATTCGCCTGGCAAGCGCGAACACCCTCGACTACGCCTTCACGGTGACCGACCCCGCCACTTGGACCGGCCCCTGGACCGCCACC
>CALBET010001052.1 GCA_937888665.1 uncultured Acidobacteriota bacterium | reverse complement strand
AACCTGCTCGACATCCACGTTGAACCGTTGGGTCACCATTCCCTCGCCGGTTTCGACCGCATCGCGACGGTCGACGTGCAACCGCACTACTTCGGCGGCCTGATTCCCAAGGTCGACCTTGTCATCGACCACCACCCCGAGCGGGCAGGCTACAGCGCGGCCTTCAAGGACATACGGCCTGACTACGGGTCAACATGTACGATCCTGACGGAGCACCTCCGGGCGGTCGACGTCAATATTTCCGAACGCACCGCCACCGCGATGCTGTACGCGATCAAGTCGGACACCTTGTTCCTGTCGCGTCAGACGAACGAAGGGGACCTGGATGCATTCCGGTTCTTGTATCCGCTCGCCAATGCGGCGCTGGTTCGCAAGATGGAGGGCTCGGAGACAACCGTCGAGCGACTCGAGTGCATCGCGCAAGCCGTCCAGAACGGGACCGTCAGCGGGACTCTATACACGGCTCACCTCGGGCACGTCGCCCGTGAAGATTTGATTACGCATGTCGCCGACTTCCTGTTGCAAGTAGAGGAAATCACCTGGTCTGTGGTGTCCGGCATCGTCCATGGCGATGTGGTGGTGTCGGTGCGCAATATTGGCGACTCACGCAACGCCGGAGAGTTCGTGAAGCGCGAGTTCGGGGACATCGGCAGCGCCGGTGGCCATCGGGCGATGGCCAAGGCCGTGGCGCCCATCGACCGGTTTGAGCAGAAGTTCGGGTCGATCGACCCGGAGCGCATACAGGCCACGACGCACGAACTGGCCGAGCGCTTCCTGCGATAGTCGCTGGCCGCAGCGGGCACGAGCGTCGTCCCCACGGGGCAGTTCGCAGCTAGTGCGGTCCGGGGGTGTTGCTTTGTGACTCAGTGACTTTGCCACGAACGGCCGCCCGCGGAGCGGCCGCCCGTTCCAACTGTTCGCCGCTCGCCCCAACGACCGGCCCGACGAATTGGCGGTGCCCGTCTTCGTAGCCACGGTCGACCAGTTCCGCCATGGTTTGCTCCCGGTCTGACCGCTCGTCGTAGCATCCCGAAAAATCGAACGGACCGAGCGCGTTGTGCTGCGGCCGGATCTCGAACAATTCTTGAAAACGGTCAGCCCGTGACGCCACCGCGTCTCGTACCGCCGCCGACTCCATGGCCGCGAGCGACTCGCCCATCCGTCCGCGACCGTCGCGGCGACCGGACCCCAGGGTGTGCGGCCCAGCCGGGCCGGGCAAGGCTGACACCAGAATGACCTGCTCGGCGCCGGCCCGTGCCACCTCGTCCAGCAACCGTCCGAGCGCGTCCGGTCTGTCGCACACACGATGGGTCTCGCCGCGCCAGCTACTCAACGGCGCAAAAGCGAGCAACCAGGGGTCTGTCGCCACCGGCAGACTGAGCGCCGCGGCGCAGGCGTCGAAAGCCGTTCGCCGCGCGTCGCCCGCGAGATCCACCGCCTCGAGCTCCCGGTCCCCACTCGCCGGGCCGACGCGACGTTGAAAGAACCGCCGACGATAGGGGTCCGCCAGCAACGCGAAACTCACGTCCCGGCGTCCGTCAAGATCGTGCGCCGTGATCAGGAGCTCGCGGAACCCCGGCTGCCCGAGGTTCTCGATGAGCAGGTCGGCATACCGCTGACCCATCTCGGCCGGGCCCGGCTGTGCCACCGGCGCCGCGCCGCGCATCAGCTGCCACAGCCCGTCGGCGAACCACTCGCGCGCTCCCCGCCCATCCAGCGGCGCCCCGAGTAACATCCACCAGAGCGCACCGCGGGTGCGTCGGCGGCCTCTGGCACGAAACCAGTCGGTCCCGGCGGTCGCCGTCAACACGACGAGCAACCCGACCAGCCCCAGC
>CALBET010001051.1 GCA_937888665.1 uncultured Acidobacteriota bacterium | reverse complement strand
ACAAGTGGGCGTTTGTCCGGAGCTTCTCCGGGGTCATCGACCTTGTAGCGATTCTTCCGTTCTACGTCTCGTTGGGCATCGATTTGCGCTCGGTGCGCGCACTACGGCTGCTCCGGCTCCTGCGTGTCCTGAAACTGGCTCGATACAGCCGCGCGATCGCACGTTTTCGTCGGGCCATCGCCATCGCGCGCGAAGAATTGCTGGTGTTTCTCGGGATCGCGGTGATGCTGATCTACCTGTCAGCGGTCGGCATCTACTACTTCGAGCACGAGGCGCAACCGGAGAAATTCGCTTCGGTGTTCCACAGCCTGTGGTGGGCGGTGGTGACGCTGACGACGGTGGGGTACGGCGACGCGTTCCCGGTGACGTTGGGAGGACGGATGTTCACCTTCGTGGTGCTCATGGCAGGACTCGGCATCATTGCGGTCCCGACGGGGCTCCTGGCGTCGGCACTGGCCCGTGCCAGGGAGGAAGAGCGTGATGATGCCCAATGAATCCGCCGTGCCGCCTCCGGTTGTGGGTGTCATCGAGACCGCGCTGTACGTGGACGATCTCGACCAGTCGCTCCGGTTCTACACGGCGCTGTTCGGTTTTACGGTCGCCATGCAGCCGAACGACGGGATGGCCGCGCTGGATGTCGCACAGGATCGGGCGCGCGACAATGCGCGCCCCGCGGCTGCGCAGTGGGGCATTCGGGGCCTCCACGCAGCAGCCGCGGGGGGTCTGGGCGTAGCCCCGTCTAAGTGTCGTCCAAGTGAGGACACTAAAACCGCGACGCCCTGAGCCAGATGTCGGCTCGTGCCCAGCTCGCCTCGAGGTCGGCCTCCACGGCCGCATCGGTCCGACCCTGGGCGTCGATCGCCATCTTGAGGCCGAACAATGACCAGCCGTTGTGGGGGTGATCCTCGAGTTCTTCCCGATAGACCTGCTCAGCCTCCGCGTCGCGCTTCTGCTCCAGGAGCGCGGCCCCAAGCCAGTGTCGTGCGGCGAAGGGGAGCGGCTCAGGTTCGTCGTAACCGAGGGCGTCTTCGCGCTCGACCGCCTGTTCGAATGACGCGACCGCCGCGTCCAGGTCGCCCCGTTCACGATGCAACTCGCCTTCGAGAATAGCGGCTACCACGCTCAGCAAGTCCTCCGCCGAATGGAACCGCATCTGGGCTTCCGAGGTTTCGGCGATGTGTTTGACCCGGTTCAGATAGACCTCGGCGAAATCGGCATCGCCCTCACGCAGGTGCGCGTAGCCCTGCGCGAAGTCCCAAAGACCGCCCTCGACTTCGCCCTCAGGGCGCGCGGTCACCTTCAGCACTTCATCGAAGCGACCGAACCGTACCAGCGACAAGGCGTGATGGACGCTGTTGCCGGTGAGCTTGTGGAAGTCCTTGCCGGCCTGGATGGCGACCGCGCCCTGACCGTCCATCGAGGCGGCGAACAGCAACATGTGGAGGTTGTGCTCCGGGTAGATCGCGAAGCCCGTCCCGAATGCCGCCCTCTGGTCCGAGTGCCAGGCCCTGGTGTTTGACTTCACCCCGTCGGCCCACCGTCCGACCTCGTTCCAGGTATGCGACGGCATGTGGTTGATGTGGCTGGCCCCGGGCACCGCGCTACCCAGATGCTCCGCGCACGCCTCGGCCTTGTCCGGCCGTGTCGTTGACTCGGTGGCGTGAATATAGAGATGGCAGGCACCAGGGTGCTTGATATCTCGCGCCAATACGCTCTCGAGCGCGGCGTGCAACCGCTGCACCCGGGGGTCGTTGATGTCCCGCGTGCCACGTCGCGGCTCGAGGAGAAACAGAGCGTCTCCATACATCGTGGCCGCGTCGAGATCGTCCGGGAATTCCTCGACCAGCAGCCGCATGGCCTCCGCGTACGCCTCGTCCTGATCACGGCGCTTGTCGACCTCGAAGTGCTCGACGTAGCGGACCGAGAGCGCGTCGATATACGCACGCTCACGCGCGTTGGCATGCACCTCGGACAGCCTCATCGCGTTGCGCACGGCCGCATACGCGTGCGGGGCTTCCGGGGGGCGCATCGGCCCGTTCAGATACGAGCCCCAGGCCCAGGCCTCACCCCAGTAGCAGATCGCGCAATTCGGGTCCTGTTTCCAGGCCTCCCGAAACGAGCGCACCGCGTCCACTTTCGCAAACGAGTACATCAACTGCATGCCCTGAGTGAAGAACTTCTGCGCCTCTGCGTTTTCGGATGAGATGGCGAACGTGTAGGGGCCGAGCGATTCGGGGTGGAAGGGAATCGGGTCGCGATACTGCTCGGGCAGCTCCGGGTCGTCTTGGGCAGCCACCGGCGCCGCGGTCACGAGCGCGGCGAGTACCGCCAGCCGAGTCCCCCATCGAGTCATTGTCGTCATTGGCCTTCTCATCTCCCAGGTGTTGACCGTCTTCACGTCGGCGGTATGCAACGCCCGTTCAGCGCGGTGTCTGGCGGTCGACGATGTCGCTTTCGGCGAGGGTCGTCAGGCCGCCACACGGCTCGGGCCGAGGCGGGGCACAGGCATCCCCGATCATAAGGGACTTGCCCTCTCATCCCAAGGCGCGAGCTCGGCGGCGCTCGACACCTGCCGTCGCCGCGTTCTGCAGCTCCTTCGCGAGCGTCCGATGACGGCAGGCGAACTGGCAGACGAATTCGCGCTGACCAAAGCCACGATGTCGGGCCACTTCAATGTGTTGCGCGAAGCCGATTTGGTGGATGCGGACAAACGCGGAACCACGATTACCAACCGGCTGAAGATGTCGGTGCTCGAAGATGCGCTCCTGGGGTTCGCCGAATCGTTCGGGTTCGAACCGAAGCTGGGCGCCCACTCGCCGTTGCCGAGCCGCATCGTCAAACAAACGGTAAGTAATTCTCGGTGATTCCGTTCCTCTCCTGGATCCATATGTGAGAGTCGCAATCCCTTGAATGGTCCCTTGAATGGTCCCTTGAATGGCCTTTCGCATTCCTACAGCCCCCTCCGCCGTGCGCCAAATCCTCGTCGCGTCGGACCCCCGCGCGAACGGTCTCATAGCTCGCGCAGGGTGACCACCACCGTCCCGTACCCAAACCGGGTCTTGACCGTTGCCGCCCTCACTCGCGTGTCACTCCCGGCCCAGTGGCTACCACTGCGCCCAGTCGCTCACGATCAGCATCAGCACCAGGGACGCCGCGGACCCGAGAATGACGGCGACAGGTACGCCGCTGGGTTGACCACGACTCCAGAGTAGGCCCAGTCGCGCCAGGAGAAGCGTCGCTTCACCAAGCCCCCATCCAAGCGCAGCCGCACCTGTCCACGTCAGCGCACCATGAAACATGGTGGCACACACCATTACGCATAGGCCGAGTCCCACGACGCCGACGTCCTGCCAGTTCAACTGGTAGGCATTCAACATGTATTTCAGGCCCATATTGACGGAGGACAGATACAGCCCTGGCATCAGCCACACCACCACGTTGGCGATTCTTGACATGTCCCCGGACGAGAACCAGCTTGCTGTTGGCACCGCGAAGAGCGTTCCAATGGCACACATTGGAACGAAGACCAGCGTCACCAGTACAAATTGTCGCCGCACCACGCTTCGGATGCTCCCCAGCTCGCGTGATTCGACCGCCCTGGTCAGCAGCGCGAACGACGAGACGAACACACCCGTCGAAACAAATCCAGACGCCGTCACAATCTTGAACGCCGTGCCATAGATCTTGACGTCCTGGGCTGTCGAGAAGACATCGAGCAAGAGCACGCTGGCTCGCTGGAACACACTGGCCAGCACCAACGCGGTGCCAATCGGAAACGCATGTCTCAGCGTCGCCGATGCCGACAGAAGCGGACCGGATGCGGCGCTCGCTGTGTCGAGAACCAGCGGCTTCATCGCCTCCAGGCGGTACTCGGTCACGATTCGGAGAATGTTGAACGCCAGCCAGACCAGCAGCAGCGAGTCGAGTCCCTGACCGAGCCTTGCGGCTAGCAGCATCGCGGCCACGATGATGACCCTGAACACCAGAACCACCCCCGCCTCGACATCCAGTCGTGTCCTACCTCGCAGATACCAGAGAAGCGGGTCGGTGCTCGGCTGAGTCCCGGCGACCAGAACGCTCAGCAGTAACCCGGACGCGGTCAAGGACTTCAGTGGAATCAGACAGAACACCGCTCCGGATAGGACGGTGCACACGATCTTGCAGCGGACCGACCGCGACAGGACCGAGGCAGGCACCTCGGAAATGGCGAACTCCCGTGTTGCCCAGACGCGCACGCCATAGTCCGACGTCATCTCCAGGAGCCCGATCATGAAGGTGGCTGTCAGAAATGCGGCGTAGCTAGCGTCGTCGAAGATCTGGATCAACACCAGCAGCAAGCCGAGCTGTGTCACCGAGTGCAACGCGCTTGTACTCGCGTTGCTGACGACGTTTCGGCCAAAGCCCGGAGGTACCCGCATGGCTGGTCGAATGAGATGAGGGGATGGCCGCGGTCGACCATCAGTGCCCGACCCACTCTCTGGCGTAGTCGCGTGTCTCGATAGATCCACTCCAGCCCCAAACGAGCTGGAGGCAGCGCGACCACACCTGGGGCCAAGCGTCCCGAGTCACCACATTGTAGCCGTAGGTCTGTGGGTCCCCGATCGCTGCGATGTCGATTCCGTCCGGGCGGCCGGCGAGCCGACCTCCGAGCGTGTTCATCCGGCCGCTGGTAGAATCCCGTGAGCGCATATGGCAGTCCCGAAACTACGTGAGGTACAGCCGACGCGGCTATCCGTTTCGCGGCGGCCGGTCTCTCGCGCCCTCGTCGTGGCCGCAGGCGACGCCGTGGCGATTACCGTCGCGGTGTTCGTTGGGCTCTCGACGTGGCCCGAAGGCTCTGGCGCGTCGGCGGTCCCGGGGGCCGGGGGCGTGTGGTTTGTCGTGGTGCCGCTCTGGACACTGGTACTGGCCGCCCTACAGGCCCCGGTGCGGCCGCTATCCGTGCCGGGGGCAGCGCGCACGGTCCTGCGGGCCGCCGGCATACTTGGCGTCTCGTTCCTGGTCGTGCACTTTCTCGCGCCGCCCGGCCACGTCCCTCGTCGTGTCGTCCTGCTCATGTGGGGGGCTGGGTCTTGTCTGTCTCTCGTCTGGCGGGTGGTGTGTATCGGGCTTG
>CALBET010001050.1 GCA_937888665.1 uncultured Acidobacteriota bacterium | reverse complement strand
CTGGTGGGCATGGATCCGGGTGGCACGCTCATCAACATCAGCATCGTGTACCACAACGAACCGTTCGGCTATTTCTCGGTCGACCCTGAGAAATTCGTCGCGCAGTTCCAGGGCAAGAGCGTGCTGGCCCCGATGACGGTCGGGAAGGACATCGACGCTGTCTCGCAAGCCACCATCACCAACGAGTCCGCCGTGCGCGCGATTCGCGAAAGCGCACGCCGCATGGCCCGTGAGTTCATCGCCGAACGCGCCAGCGAACAATAGCGAGATGAGCAACCGGACATCGGCGGAAGAAGCGACGTCACTGACGTGGCGTGCGATCGCACTGCTGTCGCTGGCCGCGTCCTTGACTGCCGGCGCCGGCCCAGTCTCGGCCCAGTCAACGCGGGTCACGCGAACCATGCGAGCCATGACCACAGGCGATCTCATTGCCATGGATCGTCTGTCAGACCCACAGGTCTCGCCCGACGGCGGAGACATCGCGTTTGTCGTCAGCGAACTCGACCTGGCCGCTGACCGGCGTCGTACTGACATCTGGACGGTCGCGGTCACCGGCGGCGAGCCACGCCGAGAAACGACCGACCCCGGCAGCGATTTCAATCCACGCTGGTCGCCGGACGGCGAGCACCTCTACTTCCTCTCCACTCGCTCCGGCTCCTCGCAGGTCTGGCGTCTCGACGTGGGCGACACGAGGGTGACGCAGGTCACCGACCTGCCACTGGACGCGGCCAACCTCACGCTCTCGCCAGACGGCTCGCATCTCGCCATCTCGATGGAGGTCTTCGTCGACTGCGACACGCTGGCCTGCACCGCCGCGCGTCTCCACGCACGCGACGAGAGCGCCGCCACCGGCCAGGTCTACGACGGGGTGTTCGTCCGACACTGGAGTAGCTGGGAAGACGGACGTCGATCGCACATCTTTGTGGTGCCCGCCAGCGCCGGCTCGCCGATAGACGTGATGGCGGGCCTCGACGCCGACTCTCCGTCGGTACCGTTCGGCGGCGCCGAGGAATTCGCCTTCACGCCGGACGGGCGGCAGATCGTCCTGACCGCGCGGGTCGCCGGGGCGGGGGAACCCTGGTCTACGAACTTCGACCTCTTTGTCAGTCCGACTGACGGCTCGGGTCCTCCCCGAGCGCTGACCAAGAACAACGAGGCCTGGGACACCACACCGGTGTTTTCACCCGATGGGCGCACCCTGGCGTATCTCGCCATGGCACGCCCCGGGTTCGAGTCTGACCGCCTGCGCATCACACTGAAGACCTGGCCCAATGGACCCTCCCGCATCGTCGCGCCAGACTGGGACCGCTCGCCCGGCAGTCTGCTCTGGTCGGCTGACGGCGACACGCTGTACACCACGGCGCAGAATCTGGGTCACGTGTCGTTGTTCGGGATCGATGTCGCCACGGGTGACGTGACGACGGTCCTCGATGACCTCGGCTACGTTGGTGCGCCGGTGCTGGCGGACGACCGCCTGGTCTTCGGGGTCGACCATCTCCAATCGCCGGTCGAACTGTTCAGCGCGACGACCGCCGGCGACGACCTGCGGCCGATCACCCGGTTCAACGAGGAGCGCCTGGACGAACTGGCGCTGGGCGACCACGAGCAATTCAGCTTTGCCGGCGCCGGAGGCGACACGGTCTACGCTCAGATCGTCAGACCGGCCGATTTCGACCCGGCCCGCACCTACCCGGTGGCGTTCCTGATTCACGGCGGCCCGCAAGGCTCGTTCGGTAACCATTTCCACTATCGATGGAACCCGCAAAGTTACGCCGCAGCCGGGTACGCGGTGGTCATGGTCGACTTCCACGGATCGGTGGGGTACGGACAGGCGTTCACCGATGCGATCAGGCGCGACTGGGGCGGGAAACCGCTCGAAGACCTGCAGCTCGGCCTCGCCGCCGCGCTCGACCGCTATCCCTGGATGGACGGCGACAACGCCTGCGCGCTCGGGGCCTCGTACGGCGGCTACATGGTGAACTGGATCGCCGGCAACTGGCCCGACCGGTTCAAGTGCCTGGTGAACCACGACGGCCTCTTCGATATGCGGTCGATGTACTACTCCACTGAGGAACTCTGGTTCCCTGAGTGGGAACACGGCGGACCGTATTTCGAGAACCCGGAGGTCCACGAGAAACACAACCCGGCCCACCATGTCGGCGCGTGGCGGACCCCCATGCTGGTCATTCACAGCCAGGAAGACCACCGTGTCCCCCTGGAGCAGGGCCTCAGCACGTTCAACGCGCTTCAACGACGCGGCATCCCCAGCCGCCTCCTGTTTTTCCCAGACGAGAACCACTGGGTGGCCAAACCCCACAACAGCCTGCAGTGGCACGAGACCGTGCTCGACTGGCTGGGGCGCTGGCTGAAGCCTGCCGGGCCGGCTACTCCGTAGCGGCATTGACGGCCCTACATGTCAAGACAGGCGTTTGGGCCGCCTGCGTGGGCGTCAAAATCGGTGGCTGAGCTGGGCGAGCGAGAAACCCGCGATCTG
>CALBET010001049.1 GCA_937888665.1 uncultured Acidobacteriota bacterium | reverse complement strand
AGAGTTCGGTCATGCCCCAGGCCTGGAGCACGTTGACGTGCAACTCCTGCTCATACCCCTCGATGAGTGACCGGGGCATGGCGGAGCCGCCGACCACGAGCGCCCGCACGCACGAGATGTCCCGGCGTGTGGTCTTCAGTTCCTGATAGAGGCCGTTCCAGATGCTGGGCACCCCCGCTGCCACGGTCACCTGTTGCGACTCGATCAGTTCGGCCAGCGCGGCCGGCTGCAGGTGCGGGCCAGGCATCACCACGTCGGCGCCGGCCAGCGTGCAGGCGTACGGCAAGCCCCAGGCCATGGCGTGAAACTGCGGGACCACCGGGAGCACGACGTCTGTCTCGGTCAATCCCAACCCCATCGCCTGGTTCTCACCCAGGGTATGGAGAAACATCGACCGATGGCTGTACAGCGCGCCTTTCGGTTCGCCGGTCGTGCCACTCGTGTAGCACAGCCCCATCGCCATCTGTTCATCGGTGGAGCGCCACGCGAAGTCGTCGTCGGCACCGTCGATCAGGTCTTCGTAGTGCAACACGTTCGGGAGGGTGGTCTCGATGTCGCGCGGCGCATTCACCAGCACATAGTGTTGGACGCACTCGATCTCAGCCGACACGTTTTCGTAGAGCGGCAGCACGGAGGCGTCGATGAAGACTACCTTGTCCTCGGCGTGGGTCACGATATAGGCCAGCTGCTTGGGAAACAGCCGCACGTTCAACGTGTGGCACACGGCTCCGGCACCGGGAATGCCGAAATACATCTCGAGATGCTGGTAGTGATTCCACGCGAACGTCCCCACGCGGTCGCCAGGTTCGACCCCCAGTGCCACCAGCGCCGCCGCTAACCGCCGGCTCCTTCGATGGAGGTCGGCGTAGGTGTACTCGTGCATCTCGCCGTTCGGCTGCTTGGTACGAATGTGTTTGTGCGGAAACATCCGACCCGCATGCTCGACAATCCGGTCGAGCGTGAGCGGGTACTCCATCATCAGACCGTGCATGGTCGCTTCCTTCGTGACAGGCCCGCGCGTCAAGCAGACAGATCAGTCAGCAGGACCCACATCGGGCGGCGGCCGCCCTCGTAGGTTTCCAAGGGGGTCAACGCGCCGCTGCCCTGGTCAATCCGATAGGCGGCAAGCCGGCCCGAGTCCAGTCCCCCGACATACAGAAAGTTCCCCGACGGATCGACATTGAACGCCCGTGGAACCGGTTCCGTGGCGACCCGTCCGGTCGCCGTCAGACGGCCCGATCCCGGATCGACCGTGAAGCTGGCGACACTATTGTGGCCACGATTGGGGGCATAGAGAAATCTTCCTGACGGGGCCATGTGTATCTGCGAACAGGTGTTCGGCTCGTCATACCCCTCTGGCAGCGTGGAGATGGTCTGGAACGGCGTCAACGTGCCGGCCGCCGGGTCCAGCGTGTACCCGGTCACGCTGCCGTTCTGCTCGTCCGAGAAATAGACGGTGTCGAGGGTTGGATGGAAGACGAACGCCCGCGGTCCCAGATACTCGGTTGGCGAGTGCCGGTCGGGCGCGTTCGGGGTCAGACGCCCGGTGCTCTCGTCGAACCGGAACTGAAAAATGGCGTTCGGCCCCCGGTTGGCAATGTGTGGGACAAACGCGAAGCGATTCGACCGGTCGGTCTGGATGGCGTGGGCCCCGTGGGCGGTCATTCGCCACTCGATCGGCGGGACGGTGGCCGCGCCGTCACGCCCCACGGCGTGGACGCCCGCCGTGCTCTGGTAGTAGTAGGCCGACAGCACATACCGCCCGGTGCGATCGGTCGACACGTAGACCGGTTCACCCTGGAGCGGCACCGCCCTGATGTGGGTGAGCGCGCCAGTGCGCGGGTCGACCCGGTAGCTCGACAGCTGCTGACTGCCCCGGAGCCCGACGTGGAGGACCTGCTTGTCGCGGCTGAGGGCCATCGGCGCGGGGCCACCCTCGATGGCCACATCCTCCTGCAGAGCCACCTCGCCAGACCCGCGATCCACGCGATAGATCGAGATCTTGTCGTCGTCCTGATACGACACATACATGTGAAAGCCGGTTGACTGTCTCATCCTGTGTTCTCTCCCATTTCGTATTGCCCGGACCGCGAGGCTGGCGCACCCCTCGCAGGCCGGCCGTGAGGCGCCCTTTCGGTGGCTCCGTTTTCAGATGCTTTATACACCTACCGGCGCGAGACACGCGTGCTCTAGCTTAGGGATCGATGAAACGCCACCGAACCCCGGGACCCAGCTCGCGGGAGTCTGCCTCCCCGTAGTCGCTCGGCCGCCAGGTGCGGTCGACGCGGGTTTCGATCAGCACCCGTACCTGACGCTCCGGAATGCGAACCGCCGCCGTGATCGGCTCCCCGCTGTCCCGCCGACTGTCTATCAGCGGTGTCCCGTCGATCCACACCTTCAGATCTACCGGCCGCTCCCACACGTCCGGGTGGTGCGTCCACGCCGTCACCTCAATCCAGCGGTCCGTGAGGGGCACCACCGCCACCGCGCGACCCGATGCCCAGCGAAACTCGTCCGCCGTTCCGGCCGCCTCCGGCTCGTAGAACCCGTAGCTGTAGTCCCAGTCGGCTCGTTGTGCCCGATAGGGCACGCGGAGATCGACCCAGGACACATACGCGAGCCCCCCCACGTAGACGAGGGCGAGCACCCAGACCGCGGCCCAGGTGCGACCGGCGCCGAGCCAACGCGGCGCTGTCGCGGCGGGCGGATCCACGAGCAGGGTGTACCAGAAGACGAGGACCCAGAAGGTGACGGTCACGGCGACATTCTGGGTGGGCATGCCGACCAGCGACGCGAGGCCCAATGCCACGATCGCGCCCCGCACGAGACCGGCCGGCACGGCCGCGCCCGCGACCGGGCGAGCCATCACCAGCAGCCTCAGGAACACCCCGACCCAGAGGATCCAGCCGACACTGCCGAGCAGACCGAACTCGGCGAGTTGATGACGGAACCAGTTCTGGGCGTTGTCAGCCTCAAGTCGACCGTGCCCAAGCTGCTCCGACACATCGGGCACCAGGAGATGGAACGCCCCCACGCCCACGCCGACGAGTGGCTGCTCGGCAATCATGCGGACCGCGCTCGTCCCATACCAATTGCGGTCCCACAACTCCGTCGCCACCGCCCGCACCGACGCCAGAGACGCCGACGGGCGCTGCTGCGCCAACCGCGCCCAGGGGCCCACCATGAACGAGGACGTTCCCGCGGCAACCCAGACCACACCGGCCAACAGCACGGTGGTCATGACGAGCGCGGCCAGATGCCCTCGAGACAACCGCCGGACGGCGGGTCCCAGGTGACACAAGATGAAGACCAGCACGATGCCACCAGCCGCCAGCGCCGACCGCGAGCCGGAGACCCACAGCCCAAACCACGACGCGGCCAGTGCCAGCC
>CALBET010001048.1 GCA_937888665.1 uncultured Acidobacteriota bacterium | reverse complement strand
CGTTGCCGGCATCGGCCGCCGGGGCGGCCAGTCCGGTGTCCACGGGGTCATGGGTCACGACCACCGCGAGGCCCCGAGACCGGCCCACCGCGGCCCAATCGACCGCCGCCAGACCGTACCGACCGAATGAGACGAGCACGAGCGGGCGGTCGGTGGGCAGGCCCAGCGCCTGCCGGGTATCTGCCTCCGAGCGTCGCGCGTGCCGCGCGACGAGCGGCACATCGACGATGTTGGCGAACGGCTCGAACCCACCCGCCATCGGGAGCCGAAAGGCCGTATCGGCCGACTGATAGGCATCTCGGATAACAGACAGGAGCTGGGGCGTGTCCGCGGACCGCCGCGCGTAGTGGGCATAGATCCAGTCCCACGTGAAGTTACTGACCACGACCGATGAGAGACCGGCCCGGAGGGCAGCGGCACACGCAAGCGGCGGCACGTCGCCCACGACCAGGCGCGCGTCGTGCTCGGCGAGGAGTGTCGCCTCTGCGGCGGCGCGCGCATCGAGCCCGCCATGGAAATCCCAGGCCCGGGCGATGGACGTGGGCACATCAACGTGCAGGCTATCGACCTGGACGACACCCGTGTCCGTGTCTCCGGGGACGAAGGTGAATGGGCCGGTCACCGACCGGTCGAACAGCCACCGGGGGGCGCTCGTGCGGACGACCACGCGACAGGTGGGCCGGAGGGTTGAGAGCGCGTTGATGATCTCGACTTGCCGCGAGGCGTGCCCGAAGCCGTGCCCGGAGATGTAGAAGACGACCGTTCCGTTCTGAGCCACGGGTATGATCTTCACATGCCGCGCCACTCGTGGCAGTCCGGGCCGTGCGGTGGTCGGTTGCGCCGCGCGGATATAATCGACCCATCCATGATCGACACCGATCGACACGGAGAGCGATGCACAGGGGGACGCGCACCGATGAGCAGTCCTAGTTGGAACGTCCGCCGTCGCCTCGCGCCCGGGCTGGGCGCACTGGCGTGCGCCGCACTGCTGTGGCCGCATGCGGCGTCATCGGCTTCGGGGCAGCCCCGAATGACCCGCGCGCAAGAGACGGAGTTTCATCGCGCGGTGACCGGCGCGTTTGCCCACGGAGATCACGACGAGGCACGCCGCCTGGCCGAGGCGCGCGATGCCGCCGACCCGTCCGCCGCGGCGGTGCTGGCACGGCTCGACATCATGCGCGGCGACTATGCGGCGGCCGAGGGTCGGCTGTTACCGGTCGTGGCTGCCAACGCCATCAGCGGCGCCGGCCTCGAGTTGGCGCTGCTGTACGACTATCTGGGGCGTCGTGACGAGGCGCTGCCGCGTTTGCGGGTCTTGCTGGATCGCCTGCGGCGCTCGCCCGACCCCCTGGACCTCTATCGGGCGACGCTGGCGGCCCGGGCCCTCGGCGACTACCGGGTGGCCAATACGCTCATTCGCGCGGCATCGCTCGAAGCGCCGGATGACCCGGCCATCCAGGCGTTGTGGGGTGAGCTGTTCGTTGAGAAGTACGACAACCTCGAGGCGTCGAAATCGTTTGCCGACGTGCTTCGTCTGGATGACAAGTGGGCCCCGGCCCACCTGGGCCTCGCCCGCTCACTGGTCGATACCGATCCGCCCACGGCCCGCGACATGGCGGCGGCGGCCCTCGAGATTGCGCCGGACTATCTCGAGGCCCACCTCTTTCTTGCGCAACGCGATCTCGATGACCAGGAGCATGAGGCGGCCGGCGTCGCCCTGACGCGCGCGCTCGAGATCAATCCTCAGAGCCTGGAGGCGCGGTCGCTGATCGCCGCCGTGGCGTACGTCGAGGACCGCATCGACGACTTCGACGCCGAAGTCGCGCGGGTCCTGGCGATCAACCCAGTCTACGGTGACGTCTACCGCGTGGCCGGGAACCTGACCGCTCGCAAGTACCGGTTCCCGGAGGCGGTCGCACTTGTCCGGCGCGGGCTGGAGATCGACCCGGACAACACCCGAGGCTACGCGGAGCTGGGCTTGCACCTGCTGCGTACCGGCGACGAGCCGGCCGCCCGGGTGGCGCTCGAGCGGTCGTTCGCCACCGATCCCTACGACGTCGTGACGTACAACCTGCTCGACCTGCTCGATGCGCTCGACGAATTCGAGACGTTCGAAGTCGGCGACCTCGTGGTGCGTCTGCATCGGGATGAAGCGCCAGTCATGAAGAGCTACGTGCTGTCACTGGCGCAGCAGGCGCTCGACGATCTCTCGGCGCGCTACATGTTCCGGCCGCAAGGGCCCATTCTGATCGAGATGTTTCCGCGGCATGACGATTTCGCGGTGCGCACGCTCGGGTTGCCGGGGATGATCGGGGCGCTGGGCGCCTGTTTCGGCAGCGTGGTGACGCTCGATTCACCTCGGGCGCGGACGCCGGGCGAGTTCAACTGGGAAGCGACGTTGTGGCACGAGATGGCGCATGTCGTCACCTTGCAGATGTCGAACCAGCGTATTCCGCGCTGGATGAGCGAGGGGCTCTCCACCTTCGAAGAGAAGCGAGCCAGGTTCGACTGGGGGCGCGATCAGGATCTGGGCTTCGCCACCGCCCTGAACGAGGACAACGTGCTGTCGCTGCGCGATCTGAACGGCGGGTTCTCCAGCCCGGAGACGATTTCGATGGCCTACTTCCAGGCCTCCGTGCTCGTCGAGCATCTCGTCGATGAATACGGTGAGACGACCATTCACCAGCTGTTGCGCGCCTGGGGCGAGGGGCTCGACACGGAAGCGGCACTGGCTCGGGTGGGTCTGGACTTTGACTCGCTGCAGGCCTCGTTCGACGTGGCGGTCGAGGCGCGCTTCGGCGACCTGCGCCGCGCGATGGAGGGACCGGAAGACGCGGCGCCCGCCCCGGATGCCGCGGATCGTTTGTCCATGCTCCGGTCGATGGCTGACGAGCACCCTGGAAGCTTTCCGGTGCAGATGGCGCTGGGGCGAGCGTTGCGCGAGGCGGGCGAGACCGCTGCCGCGGTAGCGGCGTTCGGTGCGGCCGCGGCGCTGGCGCCGATGGCCACGGGCGGCAGCAGTCCACGCGTGCCGCTTGCCGAGATTGCTGCCGAGGAGGGCGACCCGGGTCTGGCGATGGACCACCTGTCGGCGCATCTCGATTACGACGCCCGCGATATCGTGTCGGCCCGGCAACTGGCCGCGCTGGCGGAGGAGACCGGAGACGAGGCGCGCCTGCGCCGGGCCCACGAGCTGATCATCGAAATCGATCCGTTCGATCCGGCGCCGCATCAGACGCTTGGGCGGCTCGCCATGGCGCGGGACGACCACGCGGTGGCGGCGAGGGAGTTCGAAGTCAGTCTGGCGATCGGTCCGCTGGATCGCGTGGCGACGCAGATCGACCTGGCGGAGAGCTATCTGGCCGCCGGCCGGACGGACGCGGCCAAGCGGGAAGTGATCGCGGCGCTCGAGACGGCGCCCTCCTACGAACGCGCGTTGGAGTTGCTGCTCCGGATCGTGGAGGCCGGGTAGCGGCCCGTGGTGAACGTGGGTGTCCGTGATGTGGGCGTCGCGGCGCTGGTGGTCTGGCTGTTGCTCTCCGGCCGGCTGCCGGCGATGGGCCAGCCGCCGGGGGCGGTCATTACCGAGATCGACACGGGCCAGCCCACGCCTCAGCTCGACGGGCTCGAATGGACGTTCGTCCGCATTCGCTACAGCTCGTGGGAGGACAAACTGCGGGCGTTTCGGGCGCAGTACTGGAGCGATCCCTGGACCATCGATGGTCCGGCGGCTGAACAGAACCTGTCCCGCCGCCTCGGGCGCGTCACCTCCATCCAGGTCAACGAGCCGATCGTGCTGACCCTGGATGACGAGCGCCTGTGGGAGTACCCGTGGATCTACTTCGTCGAGCCGGGCAATCTGCGCTTCACGCCGGATGAGGTCGCAATCATGCGTGAATTCCTCACCCGCGGCGGCACGGCCACGTTCGACGACTTTCATGGACCGATCGAGTGGGACGCCGTCCAGGCGGAACTGAAGCGCGTCTTTCCGGACCGCGACATCGTCCCCTTGGCATTGGACCATCCGATTTTCAGCTGTTTCTACCAGTTGACGGAGTACCCGCAGATTCCCGGACTCGGTTCGTTCTTCAACGGTGTGACCTGGGAGAAGGGTGGTCTCGACGCGGGGGTGCACGCGATTCTGGACGACGATGGCCGCGCCATGGTGCTGCTCAATTTCAACACCGACATGGGCGACGGATGGGAATGGTCGAACGCGGAAGACTACCCCGGATACCTCCAGTACACGGCCCAGGCGTACCGCATGATGATCAACGAGGTAGTCTACGCCCTCACCCATTGAGACCTGACGTGAGGCCTCGCGCGAACAGGCGTGCGGTCATTCGGTCCAGAGGCGGCCACACACGATATGGACACTGCGATGACGGACGCGGCGGCGGACGCCGAGCGGCTCGCCACGAGTCGAGACCGAGTCCTGGGCGAGCTGCGCAAGGCGGTCATCGGGCAAGATGCGGTCATCGAGCTGGTGCTGACGGCTCTGTTCACCGGAGGACACTGCCTGATCACCGGCGTGCCCGGGCTGGCGAAGACACATTTGATCAAGTCGTTGGCGGAGATTCTCGACCTCCGCTTCAAGCGAATTCAGTTTACGCCCGACCTGATGCCGGCCGACATCACCGGGACGGAGATTCTGGAGGACACGGCGGGGCACCGCAGACTGACGTTCGTCGAGGGACCCATCTTCGCCCAGGTCGTGCTGGCGGACGAGATCAACCGCACCCCCCCCAAAAC
>CALBET010001047.1 GCA_937888665.1 uncultured Acidobacteriota bacterium | reverse complement strand
GGCCGCCCATCGCCGACCTAACGGAGCTCTCACGCTTGGGGGGTGGAACTCCGAGCGAAGCGTTGTACGCAGAGCGGACCATCGCCGACCTCAAGGCCGCGCTGGCCGCCGGCCCGGTCGAAGCTCAGACCTTGCAGCGCAAACTATGGCCGGACAATCCGGATTCGGCGAAGATGCTTGAGTCCCTTGTGGCACTGGGTAGCCGAGTCGTCGACGACGCGGGAAACCCGATTCTTTCCGCCAGATACCACATGTTTGTTCGGGCAACTGAGGGCGCATTCGTCAGTTTCGCGGATTCCGGTCCGAAGATCTTCCTTGGGCGACACGAGGTCGATCCGGAGACCGGTCGCGCCGTTTTCGAATTCGGTACCTGTCAGCGATGCGGTGCCGTTCACCTTGCCGGCGATATCGAGCAACGTGATCAACGGCAGAACTTCGTTCCTAGCACCAAAAACGACGCATCGGTCAAATGGCTTGTGCTGACTGAGGGCGATTCAGACTCGGTGGTCGATGAGGACGAACTGACTCTCGCCCAGGATGACCCTCGTGCGGATCCAACCGTGCGCTATCTGTGCGTGGGTTGCGGCTATCTGACCGACACTAATTCCGGCGGCTGCACGTCACCGGGATGCCCCGGCGGGGACCTTCGCCGAGTTCGCGAACATCGGGCCGCGACGCGCGTGATGAGTCGCTGCACCGAATGCGGCGCCCAGGCCCGGCAGGTGATCCGCAGGCTGCGCACGGATACGAACGCGGCACCCGCAGTGGTGACCACGGCCCTGTATCAGCAGATCCCGGTGGCAACCAGTGAGGCTGCCGACCAAGTCGGTAGTGGCCGTAAGCTTCTGATGTTCTCAGACTCACGCCAGGCAGCGGCTTTTGCCGCGCCCTACTTGAACCGTACCTACGGTCGGCTCCTCGAGCGTCGTTACCTCACGCAGGCGCTGCAGGACCCCAAGTATTCGGAAGAGGAGCTTACGGTCGAGGACGTCGCGATCGTTGCGCGCAAAAAAGCCACCGGTGCGGGGCACTTTAGCGATGCCATGGGCAGCATCGCGAAGGCAAAAGCTGCCAATGAATGGGTAATCGGAGAACTCATCACCCTGGAAACCCGGCAGTCGCTAGAGGGTCTCGGGTTGATGCGAGTGTCGTTGAGGCGGCCGCCCGGCGCGGCCCTGCCTCGAGCGTTCTCAGCACTTGGACTGACGGATGAGGAGGCATGGTCACTCCTGGATGAACTGGTGAAGTCAGTCCGTCTACAAGGCGCTATGGACGTGCTCGATGACGTCGACATTCAATCCGAGAGATTCGAGCCGCGAAATGCCCGGATCCGCATGCGGTCCAAGGGATCGGATCGCCAGAAAAAGGTCATCAGCTGGCTTCCCAGCGGTTCTGGCAGAACCAATGGTAGACACCGCTTTGTTCAGAAAGTTCTGGCCACGGCGGCGTGTCCCGAGACAGCCGAGCAGGTCCTCGAGGGTTGTTGGAAGTACCTCGAGCAACAGAAATACTTCGTCGTGGAATCCGATCGGGTCCTCGGCGCAGTATTCCAGATCGACCATACGAAGTTGCTGATCAAGAGTGGGCTCGACTGCGACTGGCATCGATGCGACCGATGCCGACGGCTGACCGCGTTTTCAGTGCGGGGGGTCTGTCCGAACAGCGGTTGCGAAGGAGCGCTGCAGCCCTACACGGTTCCGACATGCGACATCGATACCAATCACTACCGGGTCATCTATCAGACGATGGGGACTGCCCCCCTTGCCGCCAAGGAGCACACCGCGCAGTGGGATGCCAAACAGGCGGCAACCATTCAACGGGACTTCATCGACGGACGTGTCAATGTGCTCTCTTGCTCGACGACGTTCGAGCTTGGCGTGGACGTCGGCGATCTTCAGTCCGTCGTCATGCGCAACATGCCACCCAAGACGGCCAACTATGTGCAACGGGCTGGACGCGCAGGCCGACGCGCAGCCTCGGCGGCACTGGTGCTCACTTACGCGAAACGTGCCTCACACGACCTTGCGAAGTACCAACACCCGCAAGCGATGATCGCAGGGCAGATGCGCATCCCCTGGGTTCCTATCGATAATGCACTGATTGCTCGTCGTCATGCGTACTCGGTGGCCCTGTCGGCTTACTTCCGATACAGCGCTGAACAAGGTGCGACATGGAAGCACGCTGGCGAGTTCTTCTCGCCGACCGAGGACGGTCAAGATTCGCCGGCATCCCGGGTACGGCAGTTCCTCACTCCGGTACCACCCGAGGTCAAGGAGGCGCTCCGGTCCACAATCCCTGAGTCGATTCGCACCGAGGTTGGCGTGGAAGACGACTCGTGGGTCAGTCGACTTGTCGATCTTTTGGACAAGGTTGAGCAAGAGGTCTGCAGCGATATCAAATCCTTCAACGAGCTGATCGACGCTGCTAGCGGGGAGAAGAATTATCGACTGGCCGAACGGCTGCAGAAGACCCTGAAAACGATCGAGACACGTCAATTGCTCGGCTTTCTGGCGAATAAGAATATCTTGCCAAAGTATGGATTTCCGGTTGATACGGTGGAACTGCGAACTCTGCATTGCGCCGAACCGATCGGGCGGAGTCTGGAACTTGACCGCGATCTGAGCCTGGCGATCTTTGAGTACGCCCCTGGAAACGAGATCGTTGCCGGCGGCAAGGTGTGGACCTCGCGCGGACTTCGGCGAATGCCTGGCCGGGAATTGGAGAGTCGAGAGTTTCGAATCTGCCAGATCTGCAAGCGATTTCAATCAAGTCGTCAACTGGACGACAGTATTCCTTGCCCGACATGCGGCCAACCGTTTGGCAAGATCCGCACACTGGTGCTGCCCGAGTTCGGATTTGTCGCCGACCGTCAAGCACGCGACGTTGGTACCGCGCCACCAGAAAGACGTTGGCAAGGAGCCAGTTATGTCGAGGATGTCGGTGACGAAGTCGACACCTTCAGGTGGTCGGGTTCCGCCGATACCTCTGTCGCGGCGCGGGCAGGAACCCGCGCGACCTTGGCGGTCGTCTCAGAAGGCGAAGGAGCCGGGTATCTGGTGTGCGAGTGGTGCGGCTGGGCTGATGCGTTTGTCCGGGGGTCCCGGCGTCGAGCCCACCACCGGCCAGAAAGTGGCAACGAGTGCGATGGGCCACTGCAGATCCTC
>CALBET010001046.1 GCA_937888665.1 uncultured Acidobacteriota bacterium | reverse complement strand
GATGTCAGATCGTCTCGTGACACGCGAGGTGACAACCGCCGCCGAAGAGGCTATCGTGTGTCGGGTTCGTCCCGGCGCCCAGGCGGATACGGAGGCAGAGCCGATGAGAACGACCATGAACAATCGACTGCTCGGTGGAATCGGCGTGGGTGTCCTCGCGCTGTTCGCGATCGTGGCCACCGCCGCTGCCCAGTTTCCGGGGCTCAAGGCCGGCACTGTGACCGCCTCGATCGACGGCTCCCCGTTCACGGCCAATGTGAGCCTGGCGGCAGTGAATGAGGAAGGGACCCTGATCCTCACCAATCTCGGCAACGCGGTGCAGATCCAGGTGCCCGGCGCCAAGGTCGGTACGTTCGCCCTTGAGGTGGACGGAGAGGGGGACCCGATCGGCGTGATCCTGGGGCTCAAGTCCGGCGACCGGTACATCACGCACGTCTCCGGTTCGTTGACGATCGAGGAACTCACCGGATCGCGCGCATCGGGGCAGTTCGTATTCGACGGCAAGGACCTGGCGACCGACGCGGCGGTCCGGGTCACCGACGGAGAGTTCCAGGTCACGCTGCTTGAGGGGAACTGAGGGCTCCGGCGCGACGACGGGAGGATGGTTCACCTGACGCCACGCCGTCGGCCAGACTGGGTGCTCGAACTCAAGATTGCAGCCTTTGCACTGATATTCGTAGATAGGCATGACCGTTGGGATCCGCGCGGACCCTTAGTCCTTAGTCCTTCCTTAGTCCTGGAGTCCGAAGACGAAGAGGCTGTTGCCCGCGGCAGCGGCGACAACGCCGATTCTTCTGCCTCAAAGATTGAGCCTTGACCCTCCCAGGCCGAGAGGTAGAAGAGCTGCGTGCTCGGACTATATGAGGGCGCATACCAGTTTGTGCCCCCCGCTGGGCCAGGATAGGTCGGGTCGCCAGGAGCCTGCGGCGTTTCCACTGGGCGTCCGTTGTCGTCGAGGCTTTCGGCCCAGTTCACAAACACATAGGGATCGCCGGAGACAAACTGACCGTTCCGACGGTCGAGCACATAAAAGAAGCCGTTCCGATTCCCCCACAACATCAGCTTGACGGTGCTTCCATCCTGTGCCGGGTAGTCCACCAGGACCGGGACCTGCACCGAGTCGTAGTCGTAATCGTCGTTCGGGGTGAACTGGAAGTACCACTCGAGCTCACCGGTGTCGGCGTTGAGGGCGACCACGGAGTCGGAGTAGAGGTTGTCGCCCGGACGTTGCTCGGGATTCCAGTCAGGGTCGGGGTTGCCGATCCCCCAATAGGTCAGATTGAGATCCGGGTCATACGACCCGGTCATCCACACCGACGCGCCGCCACGGTGTTGGGGGCCTCGGTCAGATACATGATGCCGTCGACGACCAGCGGGCTGGTCTGGAAGACCTGGAGCGACTGCGCCTGAAAGACCCACTTCAGCTCGAGCTCGTCGACGTTGCTGGGGTCGATCGACGGACGGGTCCGCGTCCGGCGACGAACTTCTCGATGTGCTCGCGGTCTTGTCGCGCGAGTTCCACGAACTCCACACCGATACCACGCCCCGGCCGGTGACTCCGCACAACCGCCGCACAGCTGATGGTGGCAAAGAGCGGCGGAAGCCTGAAGAGGAGGTTGAGCGCAGATCCGATCGGGTAGTCTCCGCCGAGTTCCAGAAATGCACCGGTGGGACTGAGCGACACGATTCGCCCCGCGACACTGGTGTGTTCTCTGCGGTAGGAATTCACCTCGGCGGTGACCTGGCCCTGCATGCCGATCGCGACCCGAGATGATCGACGCGGGCTACGGACGGCCTTCGCCGCCCCGCCTTGCACGGACCGCGGGGCGTCGGTTCGAGCTTCACGGGCCGGGGAGGTCAGGCCTCGGGGGGCAGACTCCGGCGACAGCGACGTCTCCGGCGATGCGGGCACGACCGCATAGCTGAGGACCGCAACCGCGATCGAGACGGGCGTTCGTGCCGCGTCCGTGCCGTGCGTTCGCACCAACCTGCCCTCGCACTCGACGTGACGCGTCCGCTGCGGCTCCGAGTCAGTCGCCACCTCAAAAACAACGTCTACCCGCGTCCCGTGCGGAGCCGAGTCGTCCCAGCCTGACCCCGTCGCAGTCCGGTCAGTCCGAAACAGAATTCCCGACCGGCTGATGTTCTCGCTGACCCCGTGGTGCCAACCGCGACCGTCAGGTAGCCGAAACGTAAGAGGGAGCTGCGTGATGAAACGCGGGGCTCGACTCGCCGGGGTTGGCGAGCGGTTGCTGGCGCAGGGTCGCACCGGCACGTGCGGCAAGCTGACGACCATCGCGAAACCGTCAGGCTGGGCTCCCTGGCCAGCGCGTTGTTGGAGTGGCTCACAAGGTGTCATGCGGCATCTCACAAGAATTGCGCGCCTTTCGAGCGATACGAGGGTACGCTGGATCAACGGTCTTCGTCTTCACCGGCAAGGTGACGTGTCCACCGATCGGCACCTCGAACAAAGCCTCCACGCCATCAAACCGGCGATCGAGCGCGGGCTCCAACTCGGACGACGATGAACGAGACGTTCGCGGCAGGGACGATGCAGGTGGTGACAGAGATCCAGCCGTTCGGTCGACCCAGTCGCGTGGCGGTGTCTCCGCCCCCGACGCCGGGAGGAGGGCGCCGCTTGGTGAGGATGAGATCGGCGGCGGTGACGCGGCGGGCCGCGGATCGCCTTCGGGGCCCTCCCGGACATCACGGCCCCGCACGATCGCCTTGCTCGACAGGGTGTCGAACGCGGTGTCGACCGCCGTCGCGAGGCGCTCCAGGGGCTGGACCGACCCACCCGTCAGAAACAGGAGCGTCCCGATCGCTCCAACCGCGAAGCTCACGCCGACGAGTCCTGCGTTGACGAACGCCGACGACCGTGGCTGGGAACGATCCGGTGCCGGTGGGTGCTCGTTGTCCTGGAAACCGTCTCGCCGCATGCAATACCCCCGATGCGTCCAAGGGCCACGAATGTCCCCACCTGGTGCACCTTCTGACGTCAACCTCGTGGTACGGGTGCGGCAAATTTCGTGCCGCCGTCGCTTGCGGATCGATCTCCCCAGTGTTCCCAGGGAGAACAGTGGCCTGACTGACCTCTTCGACTCCCTGGAACCAAGAGTGACGACGGTTGATTTGGCGACGCTTGTGCACGATGATGCGCGAAATTGTGCGAAGGCAGTCGACCAGAACGGGTGGCCCCGACGCGCCATGGCGTCGGTGCGGAAAACGGTTAGCAGTTTCCAGGGCTTGAAGATGTCGGAAAAAGGCGTTTCAACAAGACCCGATCCGGAACGGTGGCCCGGCGGACACGCCCTCCCGATATAATCCACCTGCTTCCAGAACACCATGCCTTTGAGTCCCGCCACCCAGCTCGGGCACCACGACGTAACCGGCGTCATAGGCGAGGGGCGCATGGCCAGGTCTGGCAGGCCATCGCAAAGATCCACCGCCAGGCGAGATCACCTTCTGAGGGGGCTGTAGAACATGAGACGTACCGTACAGATGCTGGTCACAGCGACCGCCGTCTTCGTTTTCTGTGTACTCGCGGGGCCATCCCCGTTAGCCGGCGCCGAGCCGGTAATCAGCGAAGGGCAAGACAACCCAATTGAGATGTCCGAAGAATCGGTTGCCGCCGGACGGCAGACCTACGGGCGATTCTGCCGATCGTGCCACGGGCTGGGAGCCGACGGCGCTGGGATGACGCCGCCCCCCGGATCAATGCCGGCCAATCTCGTCGATGACGAGTGGGACCACGGGAGCACAGATACCGAGATCTTTACGGTGATCAAAGAGGGCGTGGGCCCGAAGTTCGACATGGATGCGTGGGAAGGCCGGATCACCGACGACGAGATCTGGCAGGTGATCAACTTCTTGCGCGATCTGGCGTCGAAGTAGCGCCTCGTCGCCCCTCAAACGGCGGCAGGCGCCTGCCGCCGTCAGTGAAGAGGCATGTCGGATCAGGTGTGCCGACGGCCAGGCCGCGTCTCCGCAGCCTCCCCGTGGCGAGGGAAGAGATGGGCGCGGGTTACACTCAGGGATGACAATCGCACAGATGTCAATGGTGGCATCCCTGGTTGGCGTGCTCCTCGCGCCGGGCACCCAGGCCGTCGCCCAAACGTTCACCTTCGAGCGGTCTTTTCCGGCCACCGCGTCGACGCTGCTCGACGTGACGACCGAGCGGGGCAAGATCACGGTGCACGCCGGCACGACCGCCGACGTGGTCGTTGTGGGTCGGGTTTCGGTGCGGGTCGCCTGGAATTCTCCCAGCGATGCGGTGGCACTGGCCCGGGCGACGGCCGACCATCCGCCGGTCGAACAGACCGGCGACACGGTGGTCCTCCAGGTGCCGAACGATGCCCGGACTCGACGGGCCGTGACGATTGCCTACGACGTCCAGGTGCCGGCCGGTACGCGGGTCGTGACGCACAGCGAGTCTGGGGAGACGCGCGTCGAAGGGGTGCGCGCCGCCGTCTCGGTCCGAACGCAGTCCAGTGCCATCACGCTGGCGGATCTGGGGGAGACCCTGGTCGACACCGGTTCTGGCGCGGTGTCGGTTGACGGCGCCGGTCGGCTCCGGGTGACGACGTCGAGCGGCGGGGTCGAGGTGCGGCGCGTCAGCGGTGACCTGTTCGTGCGGACGCAGAGCGGGCGGGTGACCGCGTCGCTGATCGACGAGGGCGACGTGGACGTCGAGACCGGTTCGAGCGCCATCACCGTCGCCGGGGTGGACGGCGGATTCGCCGCCTCGACGCAGAGTGGCCGAGTCACCGTCTCGGGCAACCCGAGACGGTCGTGGCGGGTGACCACCGGCTCCAGCGCGATCGATGCCGACTTCAGCGCCAACGCGGCGTTCACGGTCGACGCGACGTCGGGTTCGGGATCCGTCAAGACTGAGCACCTCATCGTGCGAGGCGAGAGCGACAAGCGCCGTGTGGTGGGGTCGCTCGGAGGGGGCGGCCCCAGTGTGCACCTGCTGAGCCGGAGTGGGGCAATCACGTTGCGGTCCGCCGGTCTGTAACGGTGGCAACCCGAGCGACGACGCGTCATTGCATGGGTCGACTACTGATGGTGAATCGGCGCGACAACAGCGGGACACGGTGATTGGAGAGATGGTTCCTATGTCCAGATACAAGCCTTGCGTACACGGCGGCCGCATTGCGCGCGTCGCCCGACTCGTCGTGCTCATGTCACTGCTCTCGATCGGCGCCCAGGCCCAGAATCGGATGCCGCCCATTCCAGACCAGGAGATGACTGAGGCGCAGAAGGCGGCGGTGGCGGAGTTTCGAGCCGAGCGTGGCGAGCCGACAGGTCCCTGGGCCGTGGTCCTTCGGAGCCCGGAGCTGCTCAACCGGTTGCGGGGCGTGAGCGACTACCTGCGGTTCAACAGCTCGTTGCCACCCCGCTTGTCCGAGTTCGTCATCCTGCTGACCGCGCGCGAGTGGACGCAGAATTACGAATGGTCCGCGCACTATCGCCTCGCGATGGAGGGCGGTCTGAGTCCCGATATCGCGGCGGCTGTCGCCGACGGGCGCCGCCCGGAAGGGATGGCCGATGACGAGGAAGCGTTGTACGACTTCTGCACCGCGCTGCACCGGGACGGGAGGGTAAGCGATGCGGCCTACGCCAGAGCCGTCGCCGAGTTCGGCGAGCAAGGGGTTGTCGATATGGTGGGGCTCAGCGGCTACTACACGCTGATTGCGATGGTGTTGAACACCGCGCGGACACCGCTGGCGCCGAATGCCACGCCGGGACTCGAGGCGTTCCCCCAGTAACGGCTCTACGGACGCTACGAACAACGAGTGTGCCAGGGCCGGCGGTTGAGCCCGCCGCCACCTCAACACCGTGGACCAGCATCGCTCGCGCCGCTTGGTAGGCACACTCGCGGTGGGCGTCGTCCTGTGGTTCACGCCCCCGCCGGCCGGCGTTGATCTCCGCGCCTGGCACCTGCTGGCCATCTTCGTGTCGACGATCGTCGGCATCATCACGAGCCCTTACCCGATGGGGGCGGTCGCCATGTGCGGCATCGCGGCGACGAGTGTCACCGGAACGCTCACCATCGAGCAGTCGATCAGTGGATTTGGCGAGCGGGTGATCTGGCTGATTGTGATTGCCTTCTTCGTCTCTCGCGGCTTCATCAAGACCGGTCTGGGGGCGCGAATCGCGTATCTCTTCATGGCGGCCTTCGGGCAGACGTCGCTGGGGCTGGCCTACAGCCTGGTGGCGGCGGACCTGACGCTGGCCCCGGCCATGCCCAGCAACACCGCCCGCGCGGCCGGGGTCATATTTCCGATCGTGCGCTCGATTGCTCGCTCGTATGGCAGTGACCCAAAGGATGGGACGGAACGTCTGATCGGGGCCTTTCTGATGAAGACGGCCTACCAGGGGACCGTCATCACGAGCGCGATGTTTGTCACCGCCATGGCGGCGAATCCGATCATCGTTCGCCTGGCGGGTGACGCGGGCGTCGAGCTGACGTGGAGCGGG
>CALBET010001045.1 GCA_937888665.1 uncultured Acidobacteriota bacterium | reverse complement strand
ACAACACGGTTTCGTCGGTCGAGAATCTGTTGCGCAAGTCCGCGCTCAAGCGGCTCTTTTTCAATACCCCGATCTTTCAGGTCTGCCTGGCCGGGGCGAAGCTCTACTACCGCATCTGGGTCGCCATGCACGCCGGCCGCCACTGGCGCCGCATTCGTGCCCATCCGGTGTACGGCCCTCAGTGGCGCCAGGGCTGGACCGGTGTCGCCGGTTCCCGCACCGAGAGTTCGCGCGCGCCGGTCTCCTGATGCCGACTCCACGAGTGGTCGTCCTCGGCGGCGGGCTGTCCGGGATGGCGGCGGCCTATACCCTGGCTCGGGCCGGCTGGGACCGCGTCACCATCGTCGAGCGCGGTCCCGAATTGGGCGGACTGGCCGGCAGCTTCGAGACGGCGGGGCATTTCTACCCGTTGGCTTATCACCACATTCTGCATCGCGACCAGGGCCTCCTCTTTTTCCTGGAGCGTATCGGGGCGCTGGCGGATGTCCGCTGGCGCAAGATCTCGATGTTGTTCCAGCTGGACGGCCGTATGTTCGACCTGGCCCACCCGGTGGATTTTCTCCGCTTTCCGATGAGCCTCGTCGACAAGCTCCGTTTTGTCAGGCTGATGCTGCGCTGTTTCGGCAAGTCCGATTGGTCGGAGTGGAACGAGCGGAGCGCCGCCGACCTGGTGGACACCTGGGGCGGTCCTGGTGTCCGGCGGGCCATCTTTGATCCGCTGACGCGGCTCAAGTTCAACCTCCCGTGCGACGAGGTCAGCGGTGCCTGGCTCGGGGCGCGTCTTCACTTCCGCGAAGGGTCGGCGCCGCTGGGGTACATCCCCGGAACCAACTGGACCAAGGTGCTGTGCGACGGCGTGACGCGACTCCTCGATGACGCGGCGGTGCAGGTCCGGTTGGCCACGTCGGCCCTCAGTCTGGTCACCGAGGACGATCGGGTCACCAGGGTCGATCTGGACAGCGGCGAGAGCCTCGAGGCTGACCTCGTCGTGAGCACCGTGCCGACCGAGGTCTATCAACAACTGCTCGCTCGTCCCCGACCGGACCTCGACCACGTCCGCTACACAGCCGTCGTGTCAGCCATCTTTGCCACGAAGCAGCGGGTGACCCCCACCTTCTACTGGATGAACCTGGCCTCGCGTGATTGCACCGCGTGCGGGATCTTCATGTTGAACGCGCTCAACCCGACGATCGGCGCGCCGGGCGATACCTGCCTCAACATCATGACCCATGTTCCCAGCCGCCACGATGCGTTCTTCCACCAGAGTGACGACGAGATTCTGGCCGGCTATCGGGCCGATTTTCGTCGGGTGTTCGACTTCGAGCTGGAGCCGTTCTGGACGCAGGTCAACCGGTTGGGCATGTACGCGCCGGTGTTTCGCCAAGGATACGAGAACCCTCCGCTCAGAGATGCGGTGTTTCGCAACGTGTACTGCGCCGGTAACTACCGCACCTTCCCGTCCATCGCCTCGACCGGCACGGGGCTGGCCTCCGGGGTTGAGGCCGGGGCAGCGATGTTGGCGGACCACGGTGGAACAACCGATCTTCCCGCCGAGATTCAACGTTACCGCCTGGCTTCGATGCCTCGCGGGTAGGGCTGCGGGACACGATCGGGTCCGGGCTGTTAGCGCCGGGGCGACTCGAAATACGACGGTACCCCTGCCTTTGTGACCCGCAGAATCTCCGCAATCGCCCGCCGGTCGTCGACCGACAGGCGGGCGTAGCGCTGACCGCGCTCTGCGCCGGAGAGCACCTGCCACAGTCGCTGGTAGATCGCCGTACGTGCCCGCGCCGGGAGCGCGTCAAAGGCGGCGGTGTAGATCATGTAGCTGCACGGGTAGCGGAAGAGCCGTGTTTCGAGATCGAGTGCCCGTAGCGTTCGGCCGTCTGCGTCGAATGGTCCGCGGCGTTCGAACGCTGCCTCGAATCCGGCCGAGCCCTGGATGACATCGTCCAGCCGCGCCTCGTCGATGAACAGCATGTAGTCGACGAGCGCGCCGACCGTGGCGGCCAGCGCCGGGTCGAGGGTGTTCGGGGCCCCGTCACTGCCGGTGTCGCGTCCCTCGTGCGCCGCGACTCGGAATTCCCATCCTGCGCGAGTGAGCAGGTTCGTCATATGGGTCTGATGCTCGAGCACCATCAGGGCCGCGACGTCGCTGTAGGGCGTGAGATAGCGGGAGGCATCGATGCGGTCTCTGGCGGTTGCCAGATTGAGATTGGCCTGATCGATCTCGAGCACGGGGTGTGTCTCGTCGAGCGCCACCGTGTTGCCGACGTGCGCTCCCTCCCCGGTATCGCCGGTGACATACCAGCCGCCCCAACGCGTCTCTACGGCAGTCCGGTGATCGACCGGAAGCGCCGAGAACGGGACGCCTTCCACATCGATGACGGTGCTGCCGACCGCCAATCCCGGCACGCCGAGTGTCGTGGCCGAGATGTGACACTCGACACACGTCCGCGGCCGCTCGAAGGGCGGCGCCGGGATGACCCGCTGGCGTAGCGCGTAGAACATGACCCCCTGTTGCGGGTCGTGTGCGGCGATCTCGATGGCCGGTGCGCCCGGAATCCACGCGACCGCGATGTCGTCGGTGAAATAGACAGCCCGAGGGGTCTGGGGGGTAATGAAATCTGCCTGCAGGCTGGTCTTCGAGAACACCAGCGTCTGCGACTCGACCGGCACATCGAGCGCGTCGAGCAGCGCGCGAAGGTACCCCCGTTCGCGGTCGAACGCGAGCGTGGCCTCCCCGGCGCGGAGTTGCTCGTGCAACCGAGCCACCCGGTCGCTGCGCGGCCCCGTGGCGTAGGCGATGGCGGCGTGTCGGGCCGAGACGGCGACAGGTTCGACCCCCTGCGCCGCGCCGACCACCACCAGCAGGGTCGCCGCGAGCGCGGTCACCGGGGCGACGGCTCGCGGCACTGGTGTCTTGGAAGGTGTAAGCGACGGCACCGTAGTGTCGATCATAGCCCGCGCAGGGCGTCGAGCTACGACGGTAGCCGCCGCTGGCCTTCGGGACCTCTACACGGGTCGCGGCTCAAGCAGAGCGGCGACCCGGTCCCCTTCCGTGTCGGCGTCTTCCGCGCCGAGGTCCATCAGCCGCTCGATGTAGTCTTCCTGGAACATCAGGAGGCTCAGCAGGTCAGGACTCGCTGTTTCGCGAGAGCCCAGACCGCGGGTTAGATGGCGAAACAGCCACGGTAACTGCGGCTCAAACTCGCCGGCGAGACGGCCGAGGTCCCGCGACGGGCGCACCACCACCAGGTCGACCGGTCGCAGTCCCTGATGCTGGTCCGCCGGCAGCGATGAGAGCAATCCGTTCAGTCGCTGCAGGTTGAACGCGTCCCGGTCCAGATCGTCCAGGAACATCGCGTAAATCATTTGCCCAGCGATCTGGGCCGGGGGCGGATAGTGCCGGATCACCGGCCGATCGGCCTCCTCCTTACTCTTTCGACAGCGGTTCGAGATGGCAAGGATGCGTCGTGCGCCCAGGTGGATGGCGGTCGAGCAGGGCGCGAGCATCCGAATGCCGCCGTCGCCATACCATCCGTCGTCCAACTCGACGGCGGGAAAGAACAGCGGCAACGCGGCCGAGGCCATGACGTGATCGATGGTGATGGCGGTATTCCGACTGCGACGGTTCGGTCGCTCCCAGTTCTGAATGTCGGCGCCCTGCACCCACACCACGGACTGTCCCGTGGTGTAGCTGCTGGTGGTGATGGCCAGCGCGCGCAGCCGGCGGGCGGCGATGTTTCGGGCGATGCCGACGAACTCGCCGTCCTTGGTCGGTTCCAGCGCGTGCTCGAGAAACCTGCGTAGCGGCGTGGTGTCGAGCAGCCCGCGGACCTGCGGTGCGAGGCTACCGCCACCAGAGACCAGCATCACGCCCCACCGGATGACCAGACCGAGTAGGGAGCGACCATCGACCCGGAAGACCTGCTCGACCCGCTGCCGCCGCCAGAGCTGCGCCAGCCCGTCGACCGCTTCACGGAGCGGGCCGACCCGCGAGGCGAGATAGGTGGCGTTGATGGCGCCGGCGGAGGTGCCGGTGATGATCGGTAGGTGTAGCGTCGGGTACTTCGCGATCAGAGCCTGGAGGAAGCCGACCTGATAGGCGGCGCGCGCCCCACCTCCGACCAGTACCAGCGCCAGGTCGTCGTCGGCTCCGGTGCTCTCCGGGTGGTCGGCGTTGGTCATCGCTTCCGTTCGCGGCTCGACGGACGCT
>CALBET010001044.1 GCA_937888665.1 uncultured Acidobacteriota bacterium | reverse complement strand
ACCCGGCGAACCGACCTCGTCGGCAAACGCCACCGGCATCGCCGCCACCGCCGAGCCCACACCCAACGCCACCGCCAACGCACCCACCCGGCCCACATACCGGACATAGCCGCCGCCTACGGACGTGCCTATCGACCCCGTTGCCGACCGCCGGACGGACCGGATTGCCCGGACCTGCCCTGCCGACTCGAGATGCTTGCTGGTGACGTCAGCGGGGCACGAGTCGGGCATGAGACTCCTCAAGTTGCGCTGAGAAAAAGCTGAGATTCATGTCACGTTTTCAGACTCGTGTCGCGACTGTCAACCCATCAGCGGCGTGTCGTCGGGTTGTCGCAACGCATTTGCTCAGAGCCCATTTCGGGCAGGTGATCCGATTTTTCCTCCCGCGGGGCAGGGTCGACTTTCCGCAGGTTCTCGCGCCTGCCGATTGGGGGCTTCAACCACAGATCCTTCTGCGCTCTGGCGCAGTGAACCTGAGCCCGAGCCACCCTAACCAGCACGAATGACAGGTTGGCTTCGAATGCCTGCTACGCGCTGCGAGTAATCGACTTGTCCAGGCGCAGCCGAAACCGGAGGCCACCGCCTCTATGCGGTATCTCTCCGATCGCATTGGCGAAGGGCTGCTAGTACTCGCCGGCCGTCCTCAGTGAGTTCCATCGGACGTCCACGTTCCGCGCGGCGGAGCAGCTTCATGCCGAGGTCGCGTTCTATCCGGTTGATCTGATTGACCAGCGTGAACTGGTTTAGCCCGATTGTTTCGGCGGCGACAGTGAGTGTGGGGTGCTCTGCCGCGGCCGCGAAGCGCTGCAACCGCTCCCATCCTCCGATTCCGGCAAGTGCTGGCCTGATCAATTCCGGTGCTTCGGCGATCGCGCACTGAGCTCTCAACGTCGCTCGGTGGCTGGGGCCGCCTCTACTCCGCAGCGGAATCGCATGTTTCTTCGCCCAGCGGGCCATGTTCGCCGCACTCATGCCAGCCTCCGCAGCGAGATCAGGGAGTGTTCTGCGGTTGTTGACGTATTGCTCGTAGAGCCATTCCCGGTCGACGGTTGTATGTGATCGTCCACCTGGTTGACGTATCGGGAGGCCGTAATCGCGGGCGAGACACGAGATGATTGGCCGGCTGACGTCGACGGTGGCAGCAATATCTCTGAGCGACATCTGTTCACGCTCATAGAGATCGGCTAGACGTTTCTTCGGCAGAGCGGCTTTGGCGATCGCGTATGCGCGGTTGTAGGGCGTCGGCAAGGGTGCTCCGGGCTGCGGGTCCGGCTTGGGCGAGGGGTGGATCTCGAGAAGGTGGCGCAGGGTGTCGAGGCTGGTGTTTAACCGCTTGGCCGCAGCGCCGAGCCCGATCTTGTTGATCGCGATGATTCGGTGGAGTTC
Organism: uncultured Acidobacteriota bacterium; assembly: GCA_937888665.1. GTDB lineage: Bacteria > Acidobacteriota > Vicinamibacteria > Vicinamibacterales > UBA8438 > UBA8438. The sequence continues at coordinate 3,022 of CALBET010001044.1, read as the reverse complement.
GGGGATTTCGACGGCGGCGGGGTTGGGTCCGGGTAGATCGAGGCCGTCGAGGACCCCCTCTGGGGGTTGCCATGTCACGGGTTCGTCGTCGATGCCCTGGTCGGCCAGGAACTGGTGCGCGTGTTCGTGCAGGGCGTATGCGAGTTCGGGTGTGAGGTGGCGAGGGAAGTCGGCGGTCTTTGTCCGAAAGGCGCTGTCGTCCGGAGCCCATGAGGCTGTGCGGGCGGGTTGCCCGCTGATGCGTTCGAAAAGAAAGGCCCGGGCGATCTTCGCCCGGGCTGCTCCTGGGCCCGGGGTGGCGGTGTCGCGGCAGATCTGCGCCCAGATCGTGTCCGGCAGCAGCATGGCGTAGTCGGTTCGCCGGCGGCGCTGGTAGTCGATCGGGGTGCCGTTGTTAGCCAGGTAGTCGGCCATCCGGAGCAGGGCGGCGCGGATGCCGTGCCATCGGTCGTTGTTTCCCAGCAGTTGCAGGACGCGGGAAAGGGCGTGGCCCTCAAGGGGGCTGTCGGTCAGGCGGGCGGCGTCCTCGAGGCTTAATCGGTTGTTGACGAGCAGAAGAATCGCCGACAACGCTGGGCGCAGCTGCCATTGGTGGCAGTTGGGAATGGACAGCCGCAGCGACCAGTCCGGCCAGAGCATGGTCGGAACGTGGTGGCGACTTCGGGACTCTGATGCCGCGTTCGTTGATAACGGGTAGCTCGGCAGGGCGGAGCCGATGCGGTAACGCAACTGGTCGCCGGGCTTGAGAAGTGGTCCCAGGGCAGCGAGTTGGACTCCGGTCAACACCGGGGAGGTGTTCTTTGCCCACCCGATGTTGGTGGCGCTGACTTGTAGTCCGCGCTGGCGCGACGTCGTGACCATCCACCGAAGTGCCTCGCCCGCGACATCAATGTCGTTGTGGTTTAGGGCGTTCAACGCGGCGACGACGCCGACCGCGGCGGTGGTCGCTTGTGCCGGCGCGGCAAGGCCTGGTTTGGTGGTCGCCCGCGCAGTCTCGGCTCGGGAGTCCTCGTGCCGGTTGACGTGGTAGGCGGCCAAGAGATCGGCGGGGACGACGGCGTTGAGATCCTCGGCCGTTGCGTAGGCCAGCGCGCGGCCGGCGATGGCCCGAATATCGGCCAGGACGTTGAACCGCGGCTGCGGCATCACTCGGTACACACCCAGCGTGATGGTTTCGGTGTTCAGGATGGCGTTGACGATCTGCTGGGCACGGATGGCGGGGTGCTCGGGGTCAAACACCTCGACGTCGGTGGCGGTCAGATCGGCGCCGCAGCGAGCTGGACTGCGTCCGGTGGCCTCGGCGGCGGGATGGGCGCAAGACCCTGGGTTGGGAATGAGGTCACCGACGTGGGCGCGGCGACGCTGGACGGCGCCGCAGTGCGGGCAGGCGTCGGCGAGCAGGCAGTGGTGTTCGGTACAAGCGAATGTCCAGCCCAGCCGCCACCCGAGCTGCCACCGTCCACCGGTTTCTTTCAGGCAGGTCGGGCAATAGCGGGATCCGCGGGCGCCTCCCCACGGGAAAGCCCGGCTCAACGTGCGGGTCTCGTTGTTGATTTTCACTGCCCTGCCCGCCCAATTCGCCAGAGTCATCGTGTCCAGCACTCGGCCGATGAGCCCGGTGGCCGCGCTGATCGTCGCTGCCTCGGCGCTGCTCAACTGGACGATCCAGCCATGGGTGGCAGTTCCGTGGTAGGGGTTGAGACCCACCGCGCTCAGCAGGTCGCCGAAGGCGGTGGCGTTGCGATGGGCCAGAGCCTCCAGCCATGAGTCCAGGGCCTCGCCCGCGACGGGTGGCAGGCGGATCGGCAGGGTCCTGACGGCGGTCATCCGGCCCTGCTGAGCCGGGTCGTCAATCGCCCCGATTCGAAAGCGGTCTGCAGTTCTTGGCGGCCTTTCTCCGATGCCGCATCGTTCTTCACCAGATCCAGCAACTCCCGGGACAGGTTCTCGGCTCCGGTCCTCACGGCTCGCTGGCAACCCCGGTTGATCAGCGTCATCAATGAGCCGATGTGCCCTGTGCTGCGGGCGAAGAGGTAGTCCGACAGGTCATCGGCGAGCATGCCGGGTTGTTTGTCGACCAACACGATCCGCTTCTCCAACGCCAGCAGCAGTTGACGCCATTCGCGCCGGCCCTCGTCGGTGTTGATGACGAACGGTTGCACATCGAGCTTGGTGGTGCGGCGTCCGGTTTGGGCGATCACCGCATCTTCGTAGGAATGCCCTTCGGAGAACAGTCCGCGGGCGGCCAATCCCACGCCCACGAAGATCAAGGTGACCGGGAATTCATTGGCGATGTATTTGAAATGGTTGCTGATCTCGACCCCGGCCGTGTTACGCCACCGAAGGAAATGCAGGTCGTCGACGATCAGCAATTTCGTTTCACAGGCCAGGACACAGTCCAGGGCGCGGTGGGCGAAGTGAGCGGAATTGCCGCGGGAGACCCCGGGGTGGGCGAAGAACGCCAGCATGGCCCGGTTGAACTCCACCATTCCGGTGTTGCCGGTCAATCCGACTCGGCATACCGGCCAGCGCTCGTGTCCTTGGCCGGTGGTCGTTCCCTGCTCTTTGACTTCGCGTTGGTGGTATTTCCTGGCGAAGTCCAGGACCGCGGTGGTCTTCCCGAGTCCGGGGAAGGCGTCGATCGCGACGGCGCCCTTGGCTTTGTCGCCGTCCTGGGCGTTGCTGTCGACGATGTCCCAGAGGTCCTCGTGAAGATTTGCAAGTTGCGGGGTCTTGATCGGCCCGAGGTTTGCGTGCCATTCGCGACGTTCCCTGTTGTAGGCGTCGAAAGCGTCCTCGCTGAGCGCGTCGAGTTCACGGCGGGTCATTCGTTCCGGTTGGAGGCGGGCGGGTGTGTCAACGAACCGCTGCCAACCCTCTTTGCGGGCCAGGGTGAGATTGTCTATCCGGGCTTCGGATACCGGCTGTGCTGTTTGTTTTTTCGTGGCCATCAGGCGTCTTCGAGTGCGTCGGCGTAGAAATCGTCCAGATCCGCATCGAGGTCGTCCGCGTCGTCGTCGTC
>CALBET010001043.1 GCA_937888665.1 uncultured Acidobacteriota bacterium | reverse complement strand
CAGCGACCCCCACCCCTGCCACTGCGGATCGTCCGTCACGTCGATCTGAGTCGGGGGTAGTGGGAGCAAATCGAACTTCTCCCACTCGTCCGGCCACGTCGAGGTCTCGTTGTCGCCGATCACGACGCCAGCGCCGTTCAGGAACACGTAGCGACGGACGACCATTGCTTCTGCCATTAGTATTCCTCCTTGACTTGCCACCCGATAATGACGACTTCGGTGCCAAGATTCGAGGCAAGACCACGTGTCTGCCTCACGACTGTCGTGGATTCCAGGGTAAGCCTGCAGTTGTATTTCGTGCCCCACCCAGCGTCAACGGTTGAGCAGGTCGTTCCCAACCAGCCCAAATCAGTGTTCGCAACAACTACGGCAGGACTGAGCGTCGCGTCGTTCGTCAGCTCCGTGCTAGTGAGTGAACACGTCCCGCGCTGGATGGACTTGATCGTCCCTGCGCTGCCAGATCCCAACCCCACGAGTCTGTTGGCGAGCGGCACCTTGCTCCAGAAGTCCCAAGGTGACCACTGCATTACGTGGCCCTCCGCACGGCCCCGGATATCGCGATGACGTTCGTCGTGCCCGCGAACGCCGTCACGGCGAGGCCCCCGGTCAACACGCGCCCACCTAGACAGACCGCGACGAGCCCGGCTTTTGTAGGGATGGTCTGCACGATGAGATCGTCCGGCACCGTGACGCCGCCAAACTCAATCGTGAGGACGACGTCAGAGGTGTGCCCGTTGTACGCGAACAAGATGACCTCGTCGAGCGCCGTGGCGTGGGCCGCGTGGATGGTAGTGCCGAGCGTCGCCGTCGCAGCGACCAGGATCGCGCGCCCGCTCGTTGACCCGCTGAACTTGAGGAGAGAGAAGACTTGGTCTGCCATTATGCAAATACCCGGTTCGCGAGGATGCTGTTACCAGAGACCACCGAGGAACTCGAGACGTTCGCGAACTCGGCCCAGTTGATATCGTCCGATGCCCCGTCCGACGCCTCCCACTGCGACGAGAGGATCTTCGTCAACGACCCGCTCCAGGTCTGCGTCCCGCTGGGGTCGATCGTGACGGTGTTGGCGGAACTGTCGGTCTTGATGACGCGGAGCTTCCGTCCCTTGTTCCCGATTGCCGTGTAGACCGTGATGGTGCGCGCCCCAGCACTCGCATCCACGAGAATCAAGACGTCCGACCCGTCGCTGGCGACCACGGCATAGTCAACCGCGGTCGTGATGACCGCGAACAACCCGCTGCTCGTTTCGCCGACGTTGTCCTGCTCGAAGATCGGACTCGTCGGCGGGTCCGCGTCTGTCGAGGGCGCGAGGACATACTTGTAACTCTTCGCCGGGTCCTCGTAGAGCGCCGCAAATAACCCGTTGGCGTCGGCCGACATCGGGTTCGCGCTCTGGACTGAGAGCGCGCTGGTCGTATAGGTGTCGAGTTTGGTCGTCGTCCCCGCCGCATATTGGAACAGCAGCGCGCCGGGATACGCGGGGAACGACCACCGGACGGGGCCTCGAATCGACATAGCTCAGCTCCGCTCCTTCCACATCACCCAGCCGTGGGTGTGATAAATCACCTCAGCGCGGGCGAATTTGGCTACCACCAGACACCGCCCTCGCACCCCTACCTGATCGTCGCGGGCGCCGCACTCGTCACCGACACGTCAGCCAATCGCTTCCCATCCGGTATTCCCGGTCCCGCTCGTCTTGAGGTAGAGCGTGGTGCCGCTGGCCCCGTCTGTTCGAAAGAACAGCGACGCCACCGGCTGCGGGACGACGCCTTCCGGCGACCCGGTTCCCCAGGTCATCGTCGCTCCGTTGGTCTCGCCGCGGAACAACCTCGCGAAGAACTCGAAGAACAGCGTCCAGACCTTCGGCGCCAGATAGCCACGGTCGGGATCCGCGATGCGCGCCGTCGTCGGCAGGAAGGGCGCCTTCATGCCGCATCGGCCACCGCGTCGATGGACGCGTCGCTCCAACTCTGTTCAATGGGTTCGCTCGTCGCCGCCTCCAGGACCCAGTCTTCACCCTGTCCGAGGCGGTTGATCTCGACCCGCGTGCGGTACTGCCCGAGCTTCCCTGTCTCGAGGAGGATCTCATCGGAATACGTCATCCCACCGTCGATACTCGACCGGAACATGATGCGCGGGTCACTCCCTTGCCCCGAACTCGCCGCGATGCCGGTGTCGACCATCATCGCAAACCGGTTGATCGTGAGTGACCGCTGCGGAACCGAGACGTGGGGGGCGCGACGCACGCGCCGGATGGGCGTCGTGTCCGCGTCGTAACGCCCGCCGAGCTCGTACAGCGTCCCGTCGAGACGGCTCCCGACAATGTGTTTCCCGAACCCAAAGGCGTGACACCGCCCGAGCGCGTGCTCCTGAAGCCCTGTCGCCGGGTTGTGATACCCCCACTCGTGCCAGATCGGCGGGTTCGTATCCATGTCCGCGACCCAGGTCCTCTTGGCAGTCGGAAAGCTCACCACGAACAACGTGTGCCCGCGCCACCGATACGTGAACGCCTCCGCGTTGTCCGTGCGGCCGTACGACGCCCACTCCTGCTCAACGGCGTAATTGCTGATGCGTGACGGCGCGTAGTTCACATCACGCCACGCGACGTGCGCGCCGTGCGCGTCCATTCCCAGCCATGCCATCGACTCGCCAACGCGTGAGAGTCCGTCCGGCGCGTCAATCCCGTGTTCGATGGGGACGCCCTGCACGGGCTGGAACGTCACCAGCGCATCGCCCGTGTTCTGCCAAATCTCCGTCGTCGTGCTCCCGTGGAGATAGACCAGCTTGTTGATCACGGCGAGGTTTCGAATGTCGTCTGTCGTTTGCGACTTCTGGAACAGATCAAGGGCGTCCCAGGTCACGCCGTCGAACAGGTTCGAGTAGTTCACTTGCCGGCTGTCCCGGTTCAGCGCGAGGAAATACCCATCGACGAAATCGATCGCCGAACAGTTGGACGGGAAATTCACACTCGCCACGACCCCGAAGGCCCCGGTGTCCCAGTTCCAGAGGTAGCCCTTGCTACCGCTCTCAATCAGGAATTGCTTCCCGCCTGATCCGTTCCCACGGATCCGCGACGCCTCTTGTGACGGCTCCACGTCGCCGAGTTTCGTGGCCGTCCCTGACGCGTTCACGCTGTAGACTTCGGCCCCGCTCACGCAGACGAGGCGCCCGTTCTCGAACGTCACCCCTCGCACCGGACCCGTCCCCGCCGTCGTGAAGGTCTTCGTCCCAGGGGTCGGATGGAACGACATCTGGCTCGACGGACGCACGCCCGGTCCGCCGTTGATCTCCGGGATCCAGTTCAGGCACTGTTCGACCCCAACCCGGCGTGAGGTGCCGTGATAGGAGCCTCCAATGAACCCCTGGTATGGCACGATCATTGGGAATACCCGTCCGTGTAGATGTCGTAGTTCCCACGGTGCGAGAGGTCGTTCCGGCCCATGATCGGAGGCCCGAGGTCGTTCAGTGCCGCGATGCGTCCGAACGCATGGTTCGCCTCCTGCTGCAATTCGGGCAACATCGCCGCCTTCCCGAACGGGCGCGCGAGCTTGACGCCCATTCGCGTTCGAAACGCCTCGCGGTACCCGCCCTCGGGGAACGTGTACGACGTCGTGAGGTCCGCGAACGTCCCCACCGCCTCCGGCGTCCCGAGCCAGAGCGTGAACGCCGTGTCCGGCAACGGCCACAGGTAGATCGTGTTGTTCGTGACGTTGCGCTCCATGAAGATCGCCCGGGGGATCTGGTCCGTCACGTCCTTGTACTCTTCGTTGAGCCACTGCTCACGCGTCCAGAGCGTCAGGGGCGTCTCGTATGTCTGCCCTACGCGCACCGCCGTGTACGACGCGAGCCACATCGGCCGCGGGTCCAGCGTGAGGTCGGCCCCGGTCGGACCGATCGTCAGGCTTTGCGAATTGGCGGTCCAGACGAAGGACGTCCGAAGCACCTGATACATCGAGAGGCGCTCCGCCGCCCACGAGTCGATCGTCTCCTGGAGATACCGGAGCGCGAAGTCGGCGTCACGGGGGGTGAGCGAGCGACCGACGCCAAGGACACCGATGTCCGCCAGCGCATCGCCGATCAGCGTCCTCCCGGTGAACGTATTGCTCATCGGGCGCTAGACTCGCTTCAAGGCCACCATGTCGGTGGCAGTGGTCGTGGTGTTGTTGATGCGAATGCCACGCACGGGATAGACTCTGCCGGCCAGACACCCTGTCAGTGTCACCGCGGTCCCGTCGCTTCTGACGACCACGACGATCCCCGGCACGCCGACGTAGATCGCATCGAACGGCTGTGGCTCGTTGAGCGTATCGGACGGGACGACCGCCCAGAAGTAGTTGTACTCAGGTTGCATCCCGCGACTCCCTTACGCAGACGCCGCCGACTTAGGCGAAGTCTGCTATCTGTGCGTTGATCGCGTCGATGACCGTCTTCCGGCCACCCTTCGACTTCGTGTTCTTGCGCTCGCGCTCGCGGATCCCCTTCAAGAGCGCCACGTCTTTGACCTCCGCCAATTTGGCGATCGCCACTGACGTTTTCAAGGCCAAGATGTCGATCTTCGTCGCCCTGGGCAGCGTCGGCCCCGGCATGGCGTTGAGTCCATCAGCGACACGGCTGGCGACAACGGACGCGCCAGACGATTCGACCTGGATGTCGACTTCTTCAATCTCGGGGTCTGACCCGTCGTTGAACATTTCCCCTGACATCGCCCCCGGCATCGGGAAGTCTGCCGACATGCCGGCTGGACTGTCGCTCCAGCCCCGCTTCTGCAACAGGTTGTGCATCTCGATGGTCGTGCAGAGTTTGCCAGCCACACAGGACGGGTGGTAGAGAAACGCGGGGATGCTGGCCATGATGTATTGTTCGCCTTTATCTGAGTGCCGTAGTGATGACGTCGCCAATGGCTGACGCCGCTGCGCGGGCCCCGCTCGCCGAGAGGGACCCGTAGGTCTGTGCCACGTCTTCCGCCGCCCGCTGCGCGATCCGGAGCGTGGGGAGATGCAGTAGGCCGACCCACTCGTCCGAGCGCGTCGCGGGGATGCCGCTACTATCGTCCACGGGGCTTCCCGCTCAACGACCATCCTGACGGACATCTCTCGCCGGTCGGAGCCTTCTTCCTCTTCTTCCTCGCTCTACTGGCACGGATCAGCGTGGGGCGTGGGGTCTTCGGCGTCGGGACGTCGTCCTCCTCCGGGATGATCGTGTTGCCGGCGTCGTCTACCTCCAACCCGCTCCGTTCCCAGGCCGGCGATTCGCCGTTCGGCAACTCCATCAACGGCGGACGCCCAACCGCCGACGCCGTGTCGATCACGGTGAGCGCGACCATTTCCGCGCCGGCGTCACCCGCGACAGCGCGCGCCAACGTCGGCGCCCCTTTCACGCGATACGCGTCGACGAGTTTCCCGTCTGGCCCGTGCGACTCGTAGCCGTAGAGCTCAGCGGGGATGTTCAACAGATCGTTGTAGCGTTTCGGTTCCACGAGGATCCCGCCACTCTGCTCGAAGCGCCCGAGCCAGTACTCGCAACTCCCGCGCTGGATGCTGCGCTCGCTGTCCGAACTGTACTGACAGCCGAACAAGCCGATGTGCGTCACGCCCTCGGTCATGGCGAGCGCGATCATCCACGCGACGTGGTTCGAGAAATAGCCGCGATACTCCGCGAGAATGCGGTCCTTCGGATATCGGACCGCCATCGGGATCTGCGACCACGGCGATGCCTCGACGATGTATTTGGTTGCGTTCCCGTCCTCATCGAACTCGCTCGCGCGCTTCCAGGTCGGCATCGAGGACGAATCCTCTTGCATGAAGATCGGGGTCTGGAGGTTCTTGAGCCACGAGAAATATCGGTTGTTCCACCGCTTCCGCTGCAGGGTGAAGCACTCCGGACGGTGCATGTCGAAATACCAGTCCGGCTCGCGGCTGCACTCCGGGCGAGAACATGGATGTGCGGCCAGCGTCCAACTCGGGTCCTGGAAGGGCGCGAACTGCATGGAGGCGGTCGACCCGATGATTGCGAGTTTCTTCGTCTTGAAAAACGGCGCTTTCATGCGCGGTTTGCCGCCGTTGTTGCCCGGGATGATCAACATGGTCGGCCGTTGGGTCTCTTTCGCGGGAGGCGGGACACCGGTCCCATTACGCGCCGCGGTGACGTCTACTGTGCGTTTCATAGTGGGGGTGCCTTTCTCTTCGCCAAAAGAGAGGCCAGCAGAGGCCACGATGGACCCCTGCCGGCTGGTTGTGAGCGATGACCGCCTACGAGACGTAGGCGGCGACGAACCTGAGCTTAGGATAGTTCAGGAAGACGGAAATCTGCGCTCCCGTGTGCGACGCAGCCGAGGTCACAGCAGAGACCGCTCCCACGCTGGCCCCATCGGATACCACCATGCCGTCGACGATCCAGGCGGCAGTGTTGAAACCGCTGGTCCCAGGCGCGACACTCGTCCAACCGATCCCGTTCGGCGAGGACAAGCTGGTGCCGAGCATGAAGATCGTCGCGGCACTCGTGCTGAGGGTCGTCGGACCATTCGCCGCATCAGACGGCGACGTGTCCCCCATGCCCAACTGCACGAAGCAGCGGCCATAGATTTGCACCCACCCCCACTGGTTCGACGTCGCCTCTTCCGCTGCGATGCCGATATTGCCGCGACCGGTGACCCCCACCGGCGCCGCCGTGAAGTCCGAGTTGATCGTGACCGGCTGTCGCGAGTACGTCTGGGCGGTGAAGTCGCACATGACGTATTCGTTTCCTGCCCCGTCTCGAGCGCGCTCCCCGAGTCGCCGGTAGAACGGCAAACTGCCACCCGGGGTGCCAGACAAGATGACCTCGCCCGTCGCGAGCGTCATGAAGCCGCTGCCAAGGTCGTTGCCGGCCGCGTTGCCGATGTAGACCAAGCCGCTGTGGGCCGCGTGCGACCGCTGGAGCGTGCCGCCGATACCGCGCTGCACCTCCACACGGGTTGTTGGCGTGACGGGGACCACCGTGATCAGCATGATCTCGTTGTCGTACATGATCATCCTGCCGGCCACCATGTTGGCGTTCGAGGCTACGGTGAGAACCCGAGTGTGGTCGTCGATCGCGACGGTGAGCGTCGTAGTGTCGAGAAACTTTATGGACATACTGCTTGCTCCTTGTTTGCCGTGTGGATATCCGAACGGGTTATCCGACGATCCGGCAGGCCATCTCCGGCCGCAGCACTTTCCAGCCGCCCAGGACATCGAACCGGTCGATGAGTTGATCTTTTCTCCCGTCGTAGAACCGGATGTGCCTACAGGAGAGGTTGATTTCCTTGCTCGCCCCACGCGCGCCCATCTCGACGCCACGCGGGACATAGAGGTCCACCGTCGCGAACGTGATGAAGTCTTTGTGGTACGCGATGGCCTGTGGGGTCACGACGCTAGCGTAGGTACTCGCGTGACCGAAGATCAGGATGACCGCGTTGTCGGCCGGAGACGCCGACACCGTCTGTCTCGCGCCCGTGGTGGTGATCGGCGGATAGATGGGGACAGTCGCGAGCCCAGACCCGTCACTGTCAACGTCGGCCGTCACGGTGAACTCACGGAGACGCCCCTGGTTGACCTTGCTGATCGGGTTGACCCCGTTCACCGCGGCGAGGGTGATGATGTCGCCCTCTTTCAAGACGCCGGTGACGCTGTTCGACCAGCCATCGGTCAAGAGGCTCGACCCGGTCTGCCCCCCTGACGCGACCAGTGGCGTGCCACCGAGCGCCCCAACGGTATGCGGGTACACGTTCTGATCCATCGCGAACTTCAACCCGAAGGCACGTCCCATCGAGCCATTCCGGTTCTGCTCGCTGATGTCCTGCTGGTTGTTGAACTGCGTGGCCTGCGTGTTCAGGAGTTGCCCCTCGAACGTCGGGTTGACCACTGCATACCGCGAGGGACCTGTTGGCGTGCCCTCGTCGCTCATCCGGTTGCCGGCTGAGATGTACGTGAGGTTCGTGGTCGGCGTGGTGCCAGGAATCCCCACGTACTGCGGCACGCCCTTGTAGGCCAGTTCGAGGCCATCCGCGTCGATCATGTTGCTGATGATCTCCACCGCTGGCTGCACGACCTGTTCACCGTAGTCCTGCAAGTTCAGGGCTTCTTCCTGCGACGAGATGGAGACGTCCTGACCGTACTGGGTGGTGATGGTCAGCGGCACGAGCTGATCCACGATGCCCTCGGGCTTCGCTTCCTGCCCTCGCCGTCCGGCGAAGCGCGGAGGACGGCGCAAGTTGATGGTGACCCCGGGCTTCGTGCCCTGGTTCTGAAAGAGCGTGTCGTACTGTCGGTTCACGCTCATCGTGAACCCGAGCGTGTTCTTGAGTCGTCTCAGAAACTCATTGGAGATCAGTGAGGAGTTCTGAGTGGAATTGGCTGACATGGGTGTCTACCCCCTACGTTTCCCCGCACGCACGTCTCGCTGGTCGGCCTCGAACAGGTACTCGTCTGTGCTGAGGTCTTCGAGGTTGCGTGAGGCGCGGGCGCTCCCAGGGACGCGCCGCGCCGGTGCGGGTGCTTGGCTTCTGCGTGTTGAAGCGGGCCTGAAAATCGCGTCCTCGACCTGGGCCGGCTCGTCGTCCGCTGTCCGTTCAGCGCGAGATCGGCGTGTGGTGTTGGGCGCGACAGCCCCCTCCAAGGTTGACTCCAGGCGCGCCAGCGCCCCAGCTTGCGCCATCGGGCGCAGCCCCGCGATCCGTTTCGCCTCCGAGAGATTCTCGGGGAGCGAGAGATGGTAGGCGAGCAAGGGACCGTTCTCGGACTCGTTGAGATAGATCCCCGTCGTGGGACTCATGGGCGCTTTGGAGTGGTTGATGACGTCGTCGTAGTCTGGCGTGAGGTCTCGGAACGCCTCGATGCGTGTCGATTTGTCGGCGAGGATCTGTTCCTGCTCACGTTGCCTGATGCTGCGAATCTCACGCTGATTCTCCAGGCGCTTGCGGTAAAGGTAGTGCGCGTCGAGTTTCTCGTTCTCGTAGTCTTCGTTCGATGCCTCGGCGTGGGTCTCAAACCAATCGTCACGGGTCGGGAACGCGAATTTGTCGGCCGCATCTGGCGCGGGTGGCTCCACCGGAGGCGTCGACTCCGACGTGGCGCCGCGTTCAAGTGCGTCCAGTCGCGCCCGGAGGTCTCGGTTGTCGTCGCGGAGGGCGGTGATGTGTCCGTCGCGCTCCCTGACTTTCGTACTGAGCTGCATGATTCGGCCGTTGTTCCGACTCATGCGCGACGTGCGCTGCTTTCCGCTCTCGCCGTCTTCCGGCGCTTCGTACTCGGCGCCAGACTCGGTCGCAAGGCGCCTCTGCTCCGTATCGCTCATGCCCTTCGCCGGAGTGGGCCTGTCGTCTGGGGCGTCGTCGTCCGCTTCCAGGGCGTCGTCGCCAGCTTCCAGGGCGTCGGCGTCCTCGGCGGTCGCGTCGGCGGGGAGATGCTTGCCAAGGAGCGCCGCGCGCACCACGGGCTCGCTGTCTGAGGTCGACGTGATTGTCACGTCGAAGTCGTCGAGCTCCGGTGCATCTGGATGGGCCATAGTTGTCTTCGCCTCGATCTACAACGCGTGAATTGGTTCCCGTTCCACGCGACTGACGGGTGCGTGAGTGCGGCTACGCGGGAAACGCCTCGCCCACGAGCTTGAGCATCGCCGCGCGCGACGTGGCGACCATCTGTTTCGGCTCCGACTCCAATGACGTGGGCATGTAGTCGTCGCTGTAACTCCTGTCGACGGTGTACCCGTTCGACGCGACCTCGACCCGGAGGCTCCGGAGCGTCCGCGCCTTCGGGGTCCGCTTGCGGCTTGCGCGACCGACCGCCGAGACGCCCTGCCCGTAGTCGGACATCGACCCCATCGCTGGACTCGCCTGCTTTGCGCCGCGTGTGGCGGTGGCTCCTGCCATCTGGCGTTCTCCTGTGCCCAAAAAAAAGAGCCCGGCACCTCGCTCTCGCGCGTGGTACCGGGCTCGTTGTAAACGTTCCCCGGTGGATGATGAGTTGTCGCTGCTCCTGTCGGCGCCCTTACTTGTCTCTCATGACCTGCTCTACTGCCTGAACGCCTGGACGGGGAGAAGTATGCACTTCTTTCCCCCCGGCTGCAAGTGACGCCGACCCGACATAATGGGTCACCCGATGTTCCTCCGATCCCGCGAGCTGCCCTTGCGGGTCGAAGTGTAGCTTGACGTGACCACCTCTCACCGGACGGAGGCCGAGTTCGGAGAAGAGACGGGTGACGAGGTCAGCCACCAGCGCCGATGAGGTCAGACGACGCTTGATCATGCGACCTACTGTTGCGGCGGCTGTTGCGGCGGCTGTTGCGGCTGTAGCTGATCCGACGTGGTCAGCGTCGGTGGCGCCGCAGCGTCCGCCTCGCGACGCGATGACTCCATCTCCTGCACCCGGGATGAGGCCGCTGACATGAACCGATCGATCTCGCCGAGTTTCGACTCCAGCATCAGTCGCCGGTCCTGGTTGTCTTCCGACACGATCATCCGCACGAGCTCGATGTATCGCTTCATCGTCTCGATGGACTCACGGCTCTCTGTTTCCACGCGCTTCGTTTTGATCGTCTCTTCCGCCGCCTTGAGTGCTTTCGTGAGTTCTTCGTCGCGCTGTTTGAGCTTGGTGACCTCCTGCATCACCTCTGGTGGGAGCGTCACCTCATTCCCCTCCGCGTCGGTCACATCGCGCAAGTCCGGACGCAAGAGCTTGTCGGCGCGCTCGCTCAACTGCAGACCGACCGGCGTGTCGATCAGTTTGAACAAGAGATCCATGAAGTTGACCGTGTATTGCGGCGGCAACAGCTTCACGAAGTTCACGATGGTCGCGAAGTCTTTCTGTCGCTGCGACCCTGCATCGGGCGCCGCGCTGACCTCGACGTCATAGTCGCCTGTCCCGATGTTGTAGACCCCCTCGACTCCTGGAGGGAGTTCGAAGTTCTCGTCCTGGACCTTCTCTCCGTCGCGGATGATGATGCGCGGGTCGTGCTCGTCCCCGTTGAAGACCATGACCGACTTCTTCTGACCATCGACGCCCGTAATGCGCACGACCGTCGCCACGTCGTAGATGGATCGGAAGATGCGGATCAGTTGCCGTCCTGCAGACATCAGGCACCGGCGACGGTTACGGCTGTAGTGTGAGTTCGCCAGCGCGTCTTGTTGGGTCCGCGCGTCAATCGCCACGCCTGACTCCTGTGGGCCACGCACGCCGAGCGACGCCTCGTGGATACGGGTCGTCGACTTGATGTCGTTGTCGGCCTGTTGGATCCCCTCGTTGATCCCGCGAATGAACGGTTCGGCGAATGTGCGAATCGGTGGGCCCGCCGCTTTTCCGTCGATGTCGACCGGCTCGTACTCCAGGTATGCGTACCGACGACGGTTCGCGTCCTTCCATGACTCGTTCATCGGCGTGTTCGGTTTCCCGAAGACCCCTTTGACGCCGACCCACGGCGCCTTCGGCATGTCGTTGATGGCCTCGGCTTGCGCGCTGACCTCAACGTTGTAGACCATCTGGGGACTCTTCCCGTCACGGATGACGCCACGGACGTCATATTCGCCGCTGAGTTCGCTCTCCTCTCCAAGCATCGGGATCAGCGGTTGCCACGGGGTCGTCCAGACCGTCTCTTCGTGGATGTACTTGGCGTCGATGACGCGCCAGATGATCTTCCGGATCTTGACTGGACGCTGGCGCTTGACGTACGTCGAGACATACCGCTTCCTCGCCGCGGCGATCACTTTCGGCGTCGCCTCGAACGTGGGGTCCATCTGACTCGCCTTTGCGGCCAGTCGGGCGACTTCGTCGTCGATCCCTTTGTCATGACACGAGGTTCGACCGTCAGGGAGTGGCTTCGAGAGGTCGTAGAGCGTGTCGTCGGTGTATTCGGCGGCGAAGTAGTGTTTGACGCTGACCACGTCATCGCTGGGGAACCACTGCGCCCGCTGGTCCCCCATGCCACCTGACCAGTTGAACTCATCGGCGTTCGGTAACGGACGCTCCTCGCCCGTCTCAGGGTCGGTCCCGTAGAGCGCGCGCCACGTGTCCATGTCGATGTCGGTGTCGTAGAACGAAAACTCCGCGTCGGACTGATCCTTCTTCTGTGCAGATCGGTCGACCTTCACCCTGAACGGATCCAGGACGCGCTCGATGCAGGCCCGTTGCTTCCAACTGTCGTCGCCTTCCCATTCCGTCAGAACCCAGATGTACCCGCGCCCCATCTCGCACTGACCGTCTGCCGCTGTGGCGTACGCATCGTCCTCCGCGAAGGACCGTGTCTCGACGTTGCGAATGAGACCGGAGATGACTTGCGCGACTTTCACGTCTCCAGTGTTGTCGACCGGGTTGACCTGGATTCGGAGGTTTGCGTTATCGCCCTGGTTCTTCGCGATGGCGACCGCTTGGCCCATCCGGTTGATCTGGAGGACCGGCCGCTTATCCCTATCACGCTCTGCCAGGAGACCGGGAGGCCACTGAAACAGTTTGTCACCGAGATGCCCGAGGCGGAACCGCCGATCGTCTAGCATGTCCCTACGGAGCCGCCCCTCTGCTTGGCAGACCGTCTTATACCGACGCTTCGCGACTTCGAGTATCTGCTCTGTTTCGTCGAGTGATTCGCTTTCCTGCGTGGACAGGGTCGGCGCGGACTCAACCGCACTGTGCACGCTGATCGGCGGCGGCACGATCGGGGTGTCGCGTTCAATCGGCCTTGGTCGATTGGCCTGCGCCTGCTTGCGCGTGGGGCGCCGACGTGGGACGGCTGTCGTGGTCGCCATGCCTGAGGATCCTTCTCTTCGCCCTGAACCGCGTTACGAGGTGGTGACCCGAGGGTCCGTGTGCCGATGGTGATGGAAGTGATCGATCTGTCGCGGGTATCCGGTCTCTGGGTCGTACAGATACCGCGTGGTCTCGCCGCACGGACACGATGCAGCAACGGAGTACGCGCGCATCCTCCGGACATAGCCGACATTGAACCGGGCGCCAGGGTTCGGCTTCAGGTTGACGCCGCACGCCGGACATGGGAGCCACTCATCCGCCCAGTCTTCGCGCGCAGGCCAGAGCGGCAGGTCGACGAGCGTCTCCGTCTGGCCGACTGAACGCCATCCGACACAGAGGCGTGGCTGTCGGGTGAGCGGTCTCCGGTATAGAAGGACGGACAGCGGCCACATTACTGGATGGACTCGTCAAATTCGTCGTCGTTCGGAACGCCATCCGACACAGAGTCGTGGCTGTCGGGTGAGCGGTCGAGCACCTCGTCTCCGTCAGCCGTCCGACGAATAATCCGTCTCGTGGCGCGCTCGGGTAGAGGAGGAAAATCGTACGGGTCGTTCGGGTCTTCGTACGCGGGCGGCTGCGGGTCCGGGACGGGGTCCCTCTTCGAGTAGTGGCCCATCATCGCCATCAGGTCTCCGTGCAGCGCCGTCGAGCTCACCGCGTCGACACACCGAATCGCCGCGATGACGATGTGACGCTTCGGGTCGTGCGCGACCAACGAGTCCTTACTCAACTTCTTCAGGAGCTTCCGCACGAGATCGTGGTCTGGTTTCGGCCTCGATGGCCCACGAAACTCCTCCGGGTCCTCACGGGGTAGCGCATAGGGACCTGGATGTCCGGCAACCCTCGGGGTGCGCCTCTTTGTGTTCTTGTTCTTCTTCGCCATCGGTCTACTCCTATGCGTAGGGGAGAGTCTACGCCCTTCTGTGCATCGTGTCGCCCACGGAGCGGACAAGTTGTCCGGACAGTTGTCCGGATGTGCCCGCCCCTGCTACCCGTAGTCGCGCGCCTTCGGTGCGGGACCCAGGGTCGCAGAGACACCTGGATGATTCAGGCGGTAGTGTTGCGTCACCCGCGCCATCAGGAGCGGACGCTGCATCGCCGCGAGCGTCTGTCCGCAGAGGACGCACCTCGCGTACTGTGCCGTCCCCTTCGCCTTCCTCTTGGCGTCCCAGATTCGCTTCGCTCGAGACAGGGAGATCCCTTTTCCTCTCATGCCGACCACCTCACCAGAATCGCACGCCAGAACCGACGCACGCGACTCGGGCTCTTGATGACCCGGCCGCGCTTCCGTGGAACCTTGAAGACCTCCACCTCGCCACGCCCCCCCGTAGGGGCAAACGCCCCGAGACAGCCTTTGCATTGATAGACCGGGACCAGTCTGTCAGCCGGCGACCAGTAGAGCCCCAGCTGCGTGCACCGCGGGTCAGCGCAGCGCGGACACAGGAAGACCGGCATTAAGTAGCCCATCCCATCCCTCCCATGTCGCCGCCGCCATACCGTTCGTCCGGCATCAGGTCCGTGTTCTCTTCCGGCAGCGCGAGGACCGGCTGGGCCCTTTTCATCCCAGACCGAATCAGATACCGCGTGGCGTCCAGGAGGTGATCCATTCGCTTGACGATGCGCCCTCGCTCGTCTCGCCGATACAGCCGGAACTCCGCGAACCACGGGCCAAGGCTCGCGAACACTTTCAGCCGCCCCGTCATCATCAGGTGCCAGACCTGCTCGATGCCCGCCTCGACCGACTTATCCGGGATGCTCACCGTCAACCCCTCCGCACGGTACAGCCGGACCAACTGTACGGCGTCGTCCGGAGTCGTCTGTAGCGCCGCCGCGTCCATCACGCCGGGAATGTCGGCGCCCCGCGCCTTGATCGCCGCCGCGTTGACCAACACCGGTTGCCGCTTGCGCTTGTAACAGTCGTACAGGTAGATGACCTTCGAGTCCGGGTCCTGCGCACCCCAGACCGCCGCCGTCTCGCCTTCCCCCTGGTCCGTGTCGCCGCCCCAGGCGCGCGGCCAATGGTCGGGGATCTTGAACGACTCGACGCGAATCTCGGATTCGGGGATCTGATACACCGCCCCCGCCCCGAGCTGCGGAATGCCTCGCGTCCGCGCGTCACGCTGATACGGTTGGTACGACCCGTAGAGCGCCTCGCGCGTCGCCACCGTGAGATGCGGCGCCATCTCCCATGTCGCGCCCATGATAAACCGGCTCATCCGTGGTTCTCCTTCCCCGTCGACGCGATGACGCGCATCGTCACCATCATGAACAGCGACAACTCGACGACGTCCTCACTCCGCACCGTCCACGACGGGTGGCACGCCAACTGCCGCACCGCGCCGCTGAGAATCTGGTGGGTCCAGAGGGTCTTCGCTTCGTCCGCGCACGTCGACTCCGCCCGCCAGTCATCGGTGAGACGATGGGTCGATCGGATGATGCTGAGATGCGTCATCCACCCCGGCGCGCAATACACGAGACGCTTGTCCGGCATCGTGTGATACGAACGGAAGATGCCTATCCGTTTCGGTTTCCCCTTCACCGTGCGACTCGAGACGCGCCCGAGAGGGTCGACGAACAGCGCCTTCACTCTTAGCACTCGGTTCCTGCGTAGGTGCTGGTCACCCTGAACTGTTGCAGCGTGCGTGGCTCGTCGACCTCCCTGGTTACCGGGTTCACTCGATACGGAGTGTTCGACCCCTCGATGGTCACGATGTCGCCGACGCGCAACCCATCGCCGGCACTGGACCACCCGTCCATCTTTATGAGTGCCGGCAGCGGCGCGTCCATCGTCCCCGGCGCAATCCCAGGGAGGACGCGCGAGAGGACGGCCGCGACCACCGCCATCTGGACCGTAGCCAAGAACCCGCGACGCGTCATTGCCACACTAGTCCCCGACCACGCGACACGACAACTCGGGGAGGTTCGATTTCATCAGGAGCAGGTCAAACCGATCGTGGAACACGTGACCATTCGGATCCCACTTCCGGATCATTCGCATACTGATACCGGAGAGAGGATCCTCGGCGAACCACGCCGGCGCAACGACTGGCGCCGGCGTGACGACTGGCACGATCCCGCGCAACACACCCGAGAGCGCCAGGGCTCCAGCGGCCTTCCCGATCGCCGCGAAGAACCCGCGACGTGTTAGCAGGATGACGGACCCATGTTCATGCGATCGCCGAACGGCACTTCCACCGGTCCACCGACTTGGAACCACGCGGCGTCCCCTGGACGTACGTCAACTGGCGTGACGCCGAGCCACTCCACTTCCGGCATCGACGGATGTCCGTTGGCACGGACGATCCCGCCCTTCGGGCACGCATCCATCGACCGGAGATAACAATAGTCGTTCCCGTCGACGTCTACCGCACGCGTCCCGAGGCGATGCTCAGTCCCGGTAACAGGCGTGGCCTCCGTCCGCACGCGTCCGAGGTCCGCCGTCGAGAGCACGATCGCCGCGAGCACTGGCGTGGCCGACCGTTTGAAGAAGTCTCGTCTATTCATGCTGTCCTCCTGTCAGACAG
This sequence comes from uncultured Acidobacteriota bacterium, assembly GCA_937888665.1. GTDB lineage: Bacteria > Acidobacteriota > Vicinamibacteria > Vicinamibacterales > UBA8438 > UBA8438. The sequence goes on along the minus strand of CALBET010001043.1, from coordinate 7,876 downwards.
TTCTTGTGCTTTCTTGTGCTTTCTTGTGCTTTCTTGCGGTTCATTGTGGTCTCCGCCTCTCGACAATCCACGTGTGAATGGCGCAGGCTGACCCGACAGGCAACCGCCAGAACTCGTTGTAGCCCCTGTTGTGCATCGCAACCACACGGACCGGCCCGTCAATCACGCACTCCACATCATCGCTACTTATGTCGGGTGGAGCGGCAAGTTCCTCCCCCTCTCTCAGCGCTTTCGTCACTGCGGCCAGGATCTCCGTGACGCCTTCCTGAATGGCGGGGTGCCAGTGTCCATCGGTGCGGAGTGGCGTCATCGGCCACCACGGGATAGATAGCTCCAGACTGAAGCAGTACCGGTGCGACACGTCATAGGGACGATTCACTGTCATGGGAGTTCCGCCTGTTCCGTCACGCACCATCGCGTCGTGCACGTCCCCGCCTTCGCGCAGCACGGACAGACGGACCCGTCGAGATACGTATCGGCCTGCGTGGGATGTTGTTGGTGCTGGACGCGTGACGGCTTCTGCGCACGGTACCCCTCGACCGACGTCGCCAGGAGATACAGCAACTCGGCCTGCCAGTCGATCAACCCTGGAGCCGTCCGCTGGACATACCGGCTGACGTCCCCGATAGCGACGATGACCGCGTCAGTGTGCATCATGGCCTGGAGACCGATGCCGGCAACAGCCCGATGGTCCGCGCCCACCACGCACGGGAACACGCATCCGAACAGAACGCATACAAGTAGCAGACCGCCCCGCCCGTCTCGATGTCCGCGATCGTGATGCCCGCCGTCGAGACCTTGCGCTCGGGTAACACCCGCCCACAGCGGTTGTCACAGTAAGGAGGAGGAGGCGCGGCCGCGACCGGCGCCGCGGGAGCAGAGTAAAACACGCCTCCGCACTTGGAGCCGTCGAGCGCCGACTCTGCTTTCAACTCCCCGCACGTGAGGCACTGTGTCCCCGCTCGATACTCGTCCGAGTAACGATGGTCCAGCGCGCCGCGACGCGGGTATGTGCGGCGAATCCCTGCACCGAGACTCATGACTGCACCATCCGCGGCACAGACCCGATGACCCGCACGACGCCAGGGGCCCCGCCGCCGCCGATGATCGCATGGTCACGCTCGCGCACCGGGTTTACGAGCCCGTGTTCCGCACAATAGAAGTCGTTCTCGTGGCTGTGCTCGTGGAGGACCTTCCAACAAAGTCGGCACCGGTAGACCTCGCGGCCGCTGCAAATCTCGCACGCCTGGAACGCGTCACGGACCGCCTGGGCGTCGTCGGGGTCGACTGCGGTCGTGTCGTCTGGCCCTATCGCTCGCAGATATCCCGCGTCGCCGGTCGCATCGGGGATAGACGGGTGAGAGGTCCGGTCTGGCGCCGGGATGCCCTGGCTTCGCATGACGACCGCGCCGATGTCTCGGATGTCTGTCTCCCATCGGAGGCGCCGGCGCAGATAGTTCATCGCGACGTAGACGGCGAGGAACACGACGCCGCACAGCGAGAGGAGCGCAAGGAACCGACTCATCAGACCGCTCCCTTCGAGCCCGGTCGCGCAGCGCCGCGCGCGTCCTCGCGTTTCCGCTTGGTGCGGCGGACCTGCGCCGCGTTGAACGCCAGACGGTGCACCTCGCAGTGAACGCCTCTCGTGCGCGTGTCGCAGCGTAGGCATAGCCCCATCGCGCGACGCGTCGAGACATTGGTGCGCCTGTAGGTGTTGTGCGCCAGTCGGCACGGGGCACACCGGCACTGCTTGTTGTTGTAGCGGCTGACTGTCCCGTGCGGGACCTCGTGCCCCCGGTGCGCCGGCGCGACGCGTGGAATGTCTGTCTCTCTCATGGTCCTGTCCTCCCGCTCCAGTGGTTACGCTCGTGTGCCGGTATTATCGCTCACCCGCCCGTGGCTGTGTGGCATTTCCATTGGGGTTTCCGCCGATACGGCCTACCCGTTCGCCTCGTCATCCGGGAAGTACACCGACCGTGCCGGCACTTCGACCCCGTCATTCCGAACCGTGACCGCGGTCTCGAGCTGGTGCGCAATGAACGGCGTGAGTCCGCGCAACGGCGTGAACGTCCACAACAGCATCCCATTCGTCGCCGCAGTCCGCGTCAGGCACTCGCTGTAGATGTCCCCGCTCGCGCCGCTCCCGTCCTCCCTCTTCGGAATCTCCGCCTCGGGGGGCTCCTCGTCCATCCACACCCCGCCCGAGAGCGGCACGCCCTGGAACGCGCGCCGGCCCTGGTCGTAGCTGCGGAACTGCCCCACGCTGGACCCGCCCCGCGCGTGACTGACCCAGAACGCGTCCACTGCCTTCGAGATAGAACTCTTCCGCGTGTGCTTCGTCACCCGGTCGGCCGGCAACATCCCCCGCCAGTCGCCGGAGTCGACCCCGTCCACCGGACCCAACATCACCGTCTGGAGGATCTCGCGCGTCGTCTCCTTCGTGTCGCCGGCAATCCACCACTTCGTAGGCCCGTCGAACCGATACCCTGGCCACCACGGCGGATAGTCGCCCGTCATGTGCGCCGTGACCTCAAACGCCGCCGCCAGAGTCTTCCCTACCTGATTCGCCGCCATCAGGCCACGCTCCTTGTGCTGCAGGCCCGCCCGCCAGAACGCGACTGCCCACCAATACAGCTCACGCCGCAGCGGACCCTTGTCCGGATACAGCGTCCGGAACGGGCACGTCGTCAGCCTGTCCAGTCCCTCGACGATGCTAGCGATCTCCTCGAGTTCCTCGTCCGTCGCTCCGTCCAGGCCATTGCGCTGGACCCGGTCCAGGCTGGACGTGTCCAGGCTAGGGTCGAGACTGGAGCGCACGGCGGGCTTTGATGTTCTCGGCAATCGTCAGTAGCCTCTCGGTCAGTGATTCCACGCTCGCGTGCGGGTCGCTCAAGATTGGGTTCACCCGCACCTCAATGAAGTCCGCCTGTGACCTCCCGAGTAGCTCCGTGGCTTTGAGCCGGTCGGCCATCTTCTGCGTCTCGTCCTTCCGGACTGACGTCCAGAACGCTTGCCGGTCCACGCGGGTGTCGACCCTGATGTCGCCCTGCGCTCGCTCCTTGATGCCGGCCACGACCTGTGCATCCTGTAGCAATCGCCGACCCTGCTGCGAGGCGCTCTTCTTCGCATAGCCGGCCGCGAGAGCCGCCTGCGTGATATTGCCCCCGGTCGCCATATACGACTCTATGAAGATGCGTCGGCGCTCGCTCTTTTGGTGGGTGAGTTCCTGTCGGGTGTGGGTGGGCTTGGCCCTCGTCGCCATGCCTGGGAGTGTAGCCTACTTGTTACCTGTCGTCCTCGTCGTCTCTGAACGCGTTGAACCCGTCTGTGAGCCGCTCCCGGAGCCGGTCACGACCCTGGGTGAAGTTCTTGCGCCACGACCGCCCTATGAACAGCTCAGTGCGTGCGTCCGCCCTGGCCATCTTCGAGAGGCACTTGCGGCAGATGTCGCGGCCGGGTGACTCGAACAACTCGTCTTCGGCGCCGCACGCTCTACAACCGGGCATTACGCTAGCCCTTCCTCGACAATGATCCCCGCGTTCACCAGCGCCGCCCGATACTCGTCACCCTTGCCGGCCGCGAGCGCCAGCAGCGACAACGCGATCAGCGCCTCGCGCTCCTCTAGCGTCCTGTGAGTAGCCACGTTAATGGTCTCCTGGGGATAGGCGGCGGGCTGGCGTCCAGTCCCCGCCCCTGGGGTTACGCGCCCGTGCCGCGCTGCTCGCCGGCGATGGTCCCGAGGACCGCTGTCGGGTAGGGCGCCGCCGTCACCCTGGCGGTCCCGAACGCGTAGAACACCGACTCGGGGTCCCTGAGAAACGCCGCTTTCATAGCCTCGTCTACTGCCGCCAGTGCCTCCTGGTGTCGATGGTAGGGTCCACGCAGGTAGGCCGTCCGCGCGCCGTCGCGGGCAGTCACGTAGTAGCCGCCGCCGTCGCCCGTGCCGCGCTGCTCGCCAATTGCCTGATCGGCTGCTTCTGCGGCATCCACGGCCGCTCTGATCTCTGCGAAGGTAAGCGCATAACCAGCGCCGTGATTGTTCTGAATCGCTGTCAGTGCCACGCGAATAGCCAATACCGCTTGAGCGAACGCCTCACAATACGCTGTCTGGATGTCATCGTCCGCCACTGTCCACTTGAGATCCTGGTTGCTAGCCATGTTGTGTCCCTCTCCGTTTCCCTGTTGCCGCCGCCGAGGCCTCTAGTAGACTCCACCTATACCGGTATTGTCAACGTCGAGGGGTTTCGAGTCTAGCCGAACAGCAGCCACGCCACGATGCCCAGCACCACCACAAGCGTGAGCATCGCATCAGTCAGCGGCGATGCCCCGCCATCGAAGTGCTCGACGTCCTCGTCGACGATGTCGGGCTCGAGTTCGTCGCACCGCTCGCAGTGGCAGACGTTCATGCTCGTGGTCCCTTGTGCCGCCACGCATTCAGCCGCGCGGCGGACTGCTGCAACGCGAGGTTGTCAGTGAGCAACGTGTTGACGCCCACGAGTATCCCCATCGCGCGATCAAGCTCGCCAAGCCGAGCCGCGCTCGCCGCTGCACTCGTGATGTTCTTCACGACCCGCGCCACGCTTTCCATTTCCTCCACTAACTTGACGATTGCTACCGTGTTGTGTGTGTCGTCCATGTGTCCCCCCTTCGCCTTGGCTGGCTGACCTGGATTCGCTTTCCGTGCCCGTTCGAAGGCCTTCGCGCAGAACGGGCACCACGGCACCGGCGTGTGGTGCACCCTGCATTCCGCCCCTGCACCCGTCACCTGTCCTCCCGGTCGTAAAGCTCGTCCTGGTCGTAGTCCCCGTCGCGTATTCCGCCCTGGCAAATCGCGCAGAGAGAAGAGCGCGCCCCGAGCGGGAGTTCGCTACCGCAGCCGACGCAGCGCCAGTGCTCGCCGCCTCCTTCGTCCACCCGTGGGCAGTCGCCCGCCTCGTGGCCGCAGCACGGGAAGTCTTCGCACGGCATCAGTACGCCCTCGTGTCTGGCGTTGGGTCCGTCATGCTCCAGAGGTCGTACAGGATGGCGCGCGCCTGTCGGACCTGGGTGTCGTCGTCGTCCTGCAGCGCGGCCACGGACTGCGCGAGCGCAAGCAACTCCGGCAGCTTGGCGATCGCTTGTGCGATTGCGTCACGGTCCTCGTCGCTGCAATGACCGTAGACGAGTGCGAGCGTGCGACCCGTGGGATCTGACTCGCTGGCGATTTGTGGCTGCGAACCTCCGCTCGCGTACCACCGGCCCGTCAGGATTGCCCTCATTCCGTACCCGTCGCGATCTCGCCCGCCGTGAGCGACTCGATTTTGTTCTCGTCGTCGACCGTCGCCCTGTATGCCGCGACGATCGCGTCACGCAGCCCCTGCATCATGTTCTTCTCTGTCTCCGGCCGCAACAGCGCGAAACTCCGGCGCTCGCCGTTGATCGTGTACTGCCGCGCGGGCATCGTCACGTTCAGCCCCCTATCCGAGCCTCGGCGCTCCCAGATACCGAACCCGATCAGCTTCAGCCCGTCCATGACGCCATCGCACGGCTCGAACACGAGCGCAGCATCGGCGACCTTGCCATTCGTCGCGTCGTCATCGATATCAATGTGGATTTTCATGAGCCTGTCCTCTCTTCGCCGCGTCACCAAGTCCCGCTGACGGGACTCGGCGACGCTCTGCGTTGTTGTTTACGCGCTAGCTTCCACAACGAAGCCGTCCATGACCGCCTTGAAGTCGTCCGCTGTCTCCCCCACGCTGTAACTGTAGTCACACACCAACTCGGACCCGTCCGGTGCATTCCCTAGCACGATCTGGACCCAATGCCGCGGGCCCGCCTCGCGCCTGACATACAGACTGCACTCGTCAACGTCGAACACGACCGACTCGACCTCCGCATCGGTGTATCCGACCGTGCGCTCAGTCTCCTCCTCGTCCTCGCCGCCGTCGTACACCGCATAGACACGGAACCCGGATGCCGCCATGTGCGCGAGCAACCTCCGCAGTTCCGTCCGCTCCGTCATGATCGATCCTTGTGAATAATGGTCATGGTCCTGTCTCCTCCACGGACAGTCTTGATCGCCTATACCGGTATTGTCAACTAGTACCCGGCCGCTTCCGCCCGGTAGTCCCGCTGCCCATCGCACACCGGCGCCCAGTCGGGGTACACGACGCCCTCCACCATCGGACCCGCCCGGAGCGATGCGACCTCGCACGTTGACGTGCTGTGTGACGAGTGCCGCCCGTCGCAGTCGGTCCCGTCCTCTGATGTCGTGCGCTCGACGAGACCGCGCGTGAAGTGCCATTCCTGGTACTCGTCTGACCATCCTTCTTCGTGCTGGCTGCACGCGTAACTTGACAACGACTGCCCCGGCCGCAGCGTGATCTTCACTGGCCCGCCGTGCACGAACACCCAGAGACGCGCGTTCATCGTGCTCTTCCAGCCGGGACCGAGTAGTCCCGCACGTAGTCACCCTTCGCGCAGATCGCCGACTCCAAGAACGAGACGTCCTGTGCCGCGCACACAAACCGGCACCCGCCGCACCGCACCAGGACCCGCGTGAGACGCCCGCGCTCGTCCGCCGCGAGAAGCGCGACGTCCGCCGTCGTAAAGAACCCATGCTGGTTGTCGTTGGCACGGTCAAGTAACGCCTGTACGTCCAGGTGTGACACGTGACCGCCGTGAACCTCGGCCGCGCCCCTGGCGACCGCGACCGCCGCGGCGTTGACCTCGGCGTCGGCCGGGACATCGCCTGTTCCACTGCCCTCGACCAAGAGCGCCAGTGCTCGCCATGCCTGCGCTTGCTCGACGAACATCGAACGCCACGTCCTTGTGTAGCCTTGCGCGTGACGGTCGAACGCCGCCGCCGCGACCGCTAGACCTTGCGCCATAGACTCCCGCTGTCCGCTTGTCAGATTGACCGTCATCGTCCGCCCTCCGCTACTTCACACCCGCCCAGCAATATCTCGATGTACAGATCGCGGTCTGCCGTGTTGGGGATCTCGCGGATGCCGAACAGCGGCGCGGCCGAATCGATAAACAAGTTCTCGAGGGTGATTACTTCGTGTTCAGCGATGAGGGCGGGACAGTGTCCAGCTGGCCCGGCGAACCCGTGCGTGCGATGCGCCACGTCACACGCCGCATAGAACGCCCGCACCGGCGCCGAAGCGAGATCGGCGAGATACAGATCGTCCATCTTCGTGATCGGTCCCTCTTTGTGGAGACGCGCGGCCCATCGCGGGTCGTACTCGAACGTGAACGAGTCGAAGATCGGCTGCACGTACGCGTCAACCGCCTGCCGCGTGAGTGCGGCGTGGATACGCGTCAAGCGCAGAGCGCGCGCCATCATTACGTGGGTTTCACACCACTTCTGGAACTCCTGCGGCGTCGCCCTGCGTCGTGCGTATGCTGTTGCTGTTGCTGTTGCTGTCATGGGCCCTGTCCTCCCTGATCCGAGTACGAAGTGAATACTTGATGACGTTACCGCACGTTTACCGGTATTGTCAACGGAGGGCTTTACGACGACGCGCAATCAGCGCCGGGTCTGCCGTCCGCCTCGGCGCCGTCCCCGCCAGCTTCCGCGCGCCACGCTTCGCCGGATCGTGAATGAGCCCGACTTGTCGCCCGAACCGCTCCGTCACGCAGCCGCCCACGAGACAGCACGACGCCGGCCTGAGACACCCCTCGAAGGCGCACGTCACCACGTCAGCCCTTCTTCACCCAGTCGTCGAGTAACGTCAGAATCAGCGACCGCACGCTGATCGCCGGCTGCTGCTTTGCGACCTTGGCCTTCACTGCGGCGTGAAACGACGCCGGGACCCGGTCCACGTCGAACCGATACCGTTTCTCGCCCTTCGGGGTGAACGCTGTTGAATAGCCGCGTACCTGCTTCGCCTTT
>CALBET010001042.1 GCA_937888665.1 uncultured Acidobacteriota bacterium | reverse complement strand
ACTACCTGCGCGCACGTTGTGATCGACCTGATGCGGTGACGGCGTCGGGTCAGGTTGTCGGGGCGGAGGACGGGCGCCTCGACGCCCAGAACGAACAACTTATTTCTGATCGGGTCCTAACGGCGCGGTGAGGGGCCGACGACGTGGACGCGTGTCTGCTCAGCTTGGCCGTCCGGCTGCACGCCTAACCACCGTGCCGCTCCCGTCGTGAACAGATTCGCCGGGAACTCCGTCGTGCCACCCAATAACACGGTGTACCCCCCGGCGGCGCCGGTCTGCACCGTCTTGATGTCGACCCACAGCGGGAGGCCCCCGGCAGCCTCTTCGTAGAAGGCGAAAATGGCGCTGACGAGGCCCACGAGGGGGACGCCCGCCGTGTCGTGCAGGACACCCCGATACGGAATCAGCGGCGGGGGGGCGGTGCGCGTCGCGGGGGACGGGACCACCGGTGTCGGTCGGCCGCAGGGCGTGTCGGTGATCCGGAGACGTGGCTGCTCGCCATCGCCCTCGGGTTGGACGCCCAACCAGCGCGCCGCTCCGGCCGCAAACAGGTCCGGGGGAAATGGCGTGGGCTGACCGAGCCACACCGTGTACGCGCCAGCGGCGCTGGTCTGCACCATCTTGATATCGACCCACAACGGGATGCCCCCGGCTGGCGCCTGATACAGAGCGAAGATCGTGGTGACGAGGCCGACGCGTGGGGTGCCGACCGCGGTGGTCATGACGCCACGGTACCGGATCGGCAGTGGGTGCACGGTGAGGGACGACGCGCTCGGCGCGTCGGCGGCCCATGCCGCCGCAGGGCCGCCCGGTTCCAGGGGTAGCGCGCAGGGCAGGTCAGTGAGCCGGACCGGTAGCTGGTCGGCCTCACGCTCCGGCGGCGCTCCCAGCGAGTGTGGCGCTTTCGTCTCGAGCACGTCCTCCGGCAGCGTGGGCATCGCCAGCGGCGGCGCGTTCGTCACTGTGATCGGGGTTCGCCGCGCGGCGGAGTCACTGTCGCCTGGCGCGCCCGCCGGTGCCACGGCCTCCACCGCCGGCTGACGCTGCGGACGTCTGACCAGGAGCGGCATATCGACCACGGGTGGGGGCGGTGCCAGGGTGACGAACCGGATGGCCGGGGCGACCGCCTCGAGTTTCTGCTTTTGCTCTTGTTCTTGAACACGTTCGGTTCGACGGGCCGGCGTGCCAGGGGGCACGTGGGCGACCGCCGCGACCTCCCGCGGCACCTCAGGGCGCGCGCGGGTCTGGGTCTCGTGGTCGGCGTCCGCCAGCTCCGAGACGGGTTCGGTCGGCCTGTCGGCATTGTCCGGCACGCTGAGTACCACCGCTGTGAGGCTGGTGGAGAGTATGGCAGCGGCGACGACAACCAGCGCAGAGGGCGAGCGCATGCGCCACGGCGTCGGCCGAGTGACCACCGGCTCCCGCTGGCGGCGGTGCCGAGCGGTCGCCGTCTCGAAGCGGGCGATCGCCCGCTCCAGCTCGCTCAACTCACCAGGGTCAAAGTCCACTCCCTCACAGTATCGGCTCTTCGTCGAGCTGACTGCAGGGTGGTGTACAGCGTCACGGGCTGCTAGAGCTCGGGCGTGGAGTGGCTCAGTTCCCACATCTGCTATCGTCAGGCGTTTCAGCGAAGAGAGATTTCGACGCTGAAACCAGGCTGTTGTCCGTCAGCGAAGGGGCAGCAAGCCCGTTGGCCCTGCCTGACGGTTCGGCGGCGACGGCGAAAGATGTTCGGCGCTTCACGGAGCCGACGGTCCACACTTACGCCGACATGCAGGACCTGCTCCTGCTCGATCCCATCCACGACGTGGACGAAACCGGCTGGCCCAACGCCAAGTAGAGCGCCCACGAGTTCCAGCTGCGCGAGATGCCGTAGAATCGGGTTGCTTGCGGCGCGCGCTCGCGGCGGTCCGTCGCTCGAATCGGCACCGGGTTCCTCAGGGGAAGTGGATGTTCATAGACGGTCGGTCAGTACCTGAAGGGCACCTGGTCGATACTGACATCTGCATCATCGGCACCGGGCCAGCCGGCATCACCCTAGGCCTCGAGTTCGCCGACCTGCCCTTCAACGTTTGCCTGCTCGAAAGCGGCGACTTCGAGCCACGACCCGAGATCTCCGAGCTCAACAAAGGGCCCACCACCGGACGTCACGGCGAAGCCCTGGACTGCCGGGAACGATGCTTCGGAGGCACGTCGAACCACTGGACGGGCTGGTGCCGTCCGCTCGATGCCATCGACTTCGACCAGCGGAGCTGGGTGCCACACAGTGGGTGGCCTTTCGCCAAAGATCACTTGGAGCCCTACTACAGCCGGGCACATGAGGTGCTTGGCATCGGTCCGCCGCGTTTCGATGCGGAATTCTGGAAGCATCCAGAGGGTGCTCAGCCCCTGCCGCTGTCGCCCGACCTGGTGCGAACCGAGGTCTACCAGATCGAGGCGCGCCGCTTCGGGCCGGTCTACCGCCAGCGCTTCGAGCGCGCGTCGAACCTGTCTGTCTACTTGCACTCCAGCGTCGTCGAGCTCCATGGTCGACCCGACTCGACGCGAGTCTTCGACGTCACCGCGAAGACTCTCGAAGGGAACAGCTTCCGCGTCAGGGCGCCCTTCTTCATCCTCGCCGCGGGCGGGATCGAGAATCCCCGTTTGCTGCTGGTCTCGCGCTCCAGGACGAACGTCGGTCTCGGCAACGAGCACGACATCGTAGGCCGCTGTTTCATGGAACATCCGCACGTCAATGACATCGGCTTCTGGGTCGCCGCCCAGTCATCGATCGACCTGTCCTACTATCGGCCTTGGGACGAGCAAGAGTTCAGGGCCGTGATGGGGATGCTCGTGCTGGGTCGCGAGGTGGCGATTCGGGAGCGCAGGCTCGGCTTCAGCGCCACGCTATACTCGCGCCCCGACGAGGGCGTTCGGAACCCCCTGTCCCCAAGCGTACAGCGGAGCGCGGCCGACGTAGAGGACCTCGATACCAGCGGGCTGGATGGCAGCGACGTTCGCGAGTACCGATGCTACTGTCGCACCGAGCAGACCCCCAACCTGAACAGTCGCATCCTGCTGACCGACGACAGGGACGCCCTGGGGCTTCCTCGCGCCCGGCTTCACTGGGAGCTCACCGAGCAGGATGTTCTCAACATCCGCGAGGGTCTCCGGATCCTCGGCCGGGCGCTGGGCGAGGCCGGCGTCGGCCGACTACGCATGCCGGCAGACGATCTCGACGCCGGATGGGTGGGCGATATCGCCGGCGGCTGCCACCACATGGGGACGACGCGTATGTCCATGGACCCGGCATGGGGTGTGGTGGATGCGAATTGCAAGGTGCACGGCGTCGGCAACCTCTACGTCGCAGGGAGCTCGGTTTTCCCCACGTGCGGGTCTGCCAACCCGACATTGACGATCGTGGCCCTGGCCGTTCGTCTCGCTGACCACATCAAGGAGCGCATGAGATGACATTGTCCAGACGGGAACTTGCGCGTCTCTTGGGCCGCAGCGCCGCCGTATGGGCCGCGTGGTGGGCACACGGGTGTACCTCAATAGGATGGCGCGATGCCCCGTCCGTTTCAGCCCAGCAGGCGGTCGACGAACGTCTGGACCGGACCCTGGCCGATCCGGCCACACGCGAGAGCTCCAAGGCGCTCGGCCGAGCCTACCTGGAATCTTACGGCGGTTCCCGCGACGAGTTGCGTCGGGAGATCGCGTGGGCGATGGATCGCGTGGCCACGAGGACCAAGCCGTCCGACGATCTTTTCCGTCGGGCCGTCCACGCGGATTTTGCTGAAGGAGAAATGGTGGAAACGTCGGGTTGGCTTCTCTCCCACACGGAGGCTCGCTTCAGCGCGCTCGTCGCCCTGGCGGAGTGACGGCGCGGCCCCCGCCCGGCCGCTGCACGATGACGTCCGTCTGTCGATCTGCGCCGGCGGATCGAGGAAGACGGGACGGAGTCGTGCGCGCTTCCGGGCTCAGGCCGCCTCGCGTATATAGCGGTTGAACCACGTGATCGTACGGCCCCAGGCCTCCTCGGCCGTGCTCTGGTTGTACCGCTCCGGGGTTGCGTCGTTGAAGAAGCCGTGGACCGAGTCCGGGTAGATGTGGCTCTCGTGCGTGACCTGGCTGGCCTGCATCGCCGCCTCGTAGTCGGGATACGCGCCGACCAGCCGGGTATCGAGCGCACCATGGTGAATGAGCATGGCCGCCCGGATCTGTGACACGTCCGCGGCGGCTGGAGCCCCACCGTAGAACGGCGCCGCCGCCGCCAGGTCCGCACCCAGCCGCACGGCCAGCGTGTTGGACATGCCGCCTCCGAAGCAGAACCCGGTCGAGGCGATCCGTCCGTTGCAGTCCGGACGCGACTTCAGCCACCGCGCGGCGGCGACGAAGTCCGCGGTCATCTTGTCGCGGTCGATGGCGCCGAACAGCTGGCCGCCCTGGTAGTCGTCGCCCGGATAGCCGCCGACCGTCGTCAGCGCGTCCGGCGCGAACGCCATGAAGTTCGCCAGAGCGAAGCGCCGCGCCACATCCTCGGTATGCGGATTGAGCCCCCGGTTTTCGTGAATCACGATCACGCCGGGTAGCTGGCTTGGCGTCTCGCTGCGCGAGTCGGCGCTGAAGGGCCGCACCAGATACCCCCGGATGTAGCCGTTGCCGTCTGGCGAGGGCAGGGTTTCGTAGCTCGCCCTGATCCGTTCGTCTTCCTTGGACACCTGCTGTCCCAGCGCGTAGTTCGGCATCAGGGCCTCGACAATGGCCGTGGCCGTGAGGCCGCCAATGGCAAAGCGCTTCACCCCGGACAGGAAGTCACGCCGGCTGACGTCGCCATGAACGTATTGGGTGTACAGGTCGACGGCTTCCGCCGGAATCTTCGGTCGTTGCGGGTCCATAGCTCACTCCTCTGTCTTACGTGTGGTTGCTGGCCGAGGATACCACCTGGCACGGTGACGCGGGTGCACCGCGTTCGTCGGCGTCCTCGGCGCCGACGGCACGCGCTCTCAACTGTCCGCAGCCGGCGTTGATATCAATCCCTTTCTCCATGCGAATGGTGGAGGGGACGCCGTATTCACGAAGCTGTTCCTGAAACGCTGTACGGAACGCACGGGCCGGTCGTTGGAATGGTCCGTCGGTGGTCGGGTTGACCGGAATCAGGTTGACATGGCACAGCATGTCTTTCAGCCGCCTGCCCAATGTGTCCGCTTGGTGGATGCTGTCATTCTGGCCGTGGAGCAGGACGTATTCGAAGAAGATCCGTCGATTCGTCTTCTCGATGTAGGTCTTGCACGCGTCGAGCAGTTGCTCGATCGGGTACTGGCGGTTCACAGGCATCGTCTCGGAGCGAGTCGCGTTGTCGGCCGCATGCAGTGAGACGGCGAGGTTGGTCTGCAGGTCCTCATCCGCAAATTTCAGGATCTGCGGTACAAGCCCGACCGTCGATACGGTGATGTGCCGCGCACCGAGATGGAGTCCTTGTTCATCATTGAGGGTCCGAATCGAATTCAGGGTGTTGTCGTAGTTGGCCAACGGCTCGCCCATGCCCATGAATACGACGTTCGTCACGCCCGGCCGTGCGCCCTGGGGCCGCCTGCCGTCCTCCATCTGGTTCTCATCCTCCGTTCTGGCCAGTCGCTCCATGAACATGACCTGCGACACGATCTCGCCGACCGACAGTTGCCGCCTGAAGCCCTGTTGCCCGGTTGCGCAGAAGGTGCAGCCCAGGGCGCAGCCAGCCTGTGTGGACACGCACACGGTTCGGCGCATTTTCCGATGCCCATCGGGTGCATAGCGCATCAGCACCGTTTCAATAAGTTCACCATCTGGAAGGCGGAAGAGTGCCTTGTCCGTGGTGCCGTCCCGTGAGGCGATGTAGTAGACCTGTTCGAGCGGACTGAGTGCGAACCGTTGTTTCAGCGCCTCCCGGAATCGAAGTGAGAGGGACGTCATGTCGTCGAAGGACTGGCGCAGTTCGTGATACAACGCACGCCACAGCTGCCGCGTCCGGTACGGCGCTTCGCCCATCTCGGCTACCAGCGCTCCGATGTCCTGTTTCGAGAGGTCAAGCAGGGACCGCAGTGACGGCTCAGACGGTGTCATCGGGTAGGGACTCGGGGCCGCCAGGCTCGAGCGCGAGGAAGCCATCACGATGCGCGGGGCGGTCACAGCCATCTTCCAGAGATCTGACCCAGAACCTCAAGGTGCACTAGACGCATCTCCGACAGCTTACCCGACCCGATAGGCTCTCGCTCGATCCAGCGCGTCGGCGACATCCGGCGACCACCGGCCGGACCGAACACGATAAGATACCGTGACCTCTCCCAGACGAGCAGGGCATGTCGGCCAACTATGCGCCGGTCACAGAGCCGGACACCGGACAGTTCGACGCGTTTCTCAGCTACAGCCATGACGACTCCGCGCTCGCTGAGCGTCTGAGCCGGCGGCTCCGCAGGTATCGCCCGCCACGCGCCTTGCGCCTGCCTCGGCGCGGGCTTCGCGTTTTTCGTGACGTCGAACGACTAACGGCCGGCAGCGACCTGAACTCTGCGCTCGTCGAGCGCCTCAGGCGCTCGACGAAGCTCGTTCTGCTGTGTTCCCCAGCCGCCGCCGCCTCCGAGTACGTGGACCAGGAGATACGCGCCTTCGTCGCGGCCCGGGGTTCAGCCGACGACGTGATCGTGGTGCTGGGCGATGGCGAGGTTCAGGATGGTCTGCCGCCGAGTCTGCGGGATGGGCCCGAGCCGCTGTTCGTCAATTTGCGCGAAACGACAGGCTCGATCGCGGGCTGGCGGCGCTTCCGGCGGGAGAGTCTTCGGGTCGTGGCGGCCATCCTCGGTGTCGACTACGCCGACCTGCGACGCGAGGACGAAGTGCGGGCAGTTCGCCAGCGCGGCGCCGCCGCCGTCACCGCGGTCCTGACGACCCTCGTCGCGGCCGGCGTGTGGCTGGCGAACTCGGTGCCGGCCGAGGCCTGGGTCGCGGTCCCGTTACCCGAGACCTACTTCGACACGTCGCGCCTGATGCCGGTGGCGGAGTGGGCCGTGAACGACGACGACCCGTCGCTCCATCTCTACCACGTGTACGGCGCCGAACATGCGCGCCTGGCCCCAGAGTTGCCGATCAGCGTCTACGGCGGGGGCCTGAACAGCCCCACCGCGTTCCTCGAAGAGGCCCGAACCCACCTGAACGCGGTGGCAGGCCAGGACGCACCGTACGAGCCGCTCGCGGTCCTGCGGTTCAGCGTGTCTGACCGTTCCCCCTTTGACGCGCCCCCCGCGACGGGAGACGACTACATCGGAGCCGGGACCATGCGCATCTTCGGCTTCCTCGATCAGGCCGACGGCCAGGTCCGGTTCTATCGTGACCTCGCCTACGCGACCACACGGACCGATGGCGACGAAACTGCGGTCGCGCTGCCGGCGACGGCGGTGCTCAATCTCGACGACCCGCTGTCGTGGGACCCATGGCCCACCAGGGAACTCATCGACCTCAACCTGTTGCCGCACTGGGGACAGGTCGTCGGCGAACTCCGGATCCGCTGGCGCGATGCCCCCGAACCGGTGCACTACGAGATCCAGGACGTCGAGGAGGCGTTCATCGAGGCCGACGACGGTCAGTGGGCCCGCGACGCGATTCTCGCTAGTCACGACGACAAGGAGGTTGCGCTCGGGGGGACCCTCATGCCGATGTCGGACATCGACGGAGACTGGTCAGCGCTGCTGCCGAGCGACGGCTGGCGCACGTTTCATGGCCGTCGGCCAGCGCCGGCTCCCGGTCTCGACGTCGTCTGGAATCGCGACACGCGCGCGCTGGGCGTGGTCGTGGACACCTCCGTAGACGAACGCCTGACCACGCTGCCAGAAACGCTGGACCCGCTCATTGCCGAACTGCGCGGTGACGAGGACACACTGACCCATCTGTCTGGCGAAGGCTTCGGCGAACGAATCGACCTGGTCACCTTCAGGAGCATCGTGTTCGACGACATCCTCGGTGAGGCGGCATCGCTGGAGGTCATCCGCGTCGTTCGGCGAGGCGCCTTTCCGTGGGGGCGGCTACAGATCCCTTTCGCGAACATCGAAACCCTGGTGCTCGATATCGTGCCGCTCGATTCGACCGCTCAGCGTTTCCTGGTCGTCAGCGACCAGGAGGGGGTCTTCGAGACCAAGGACGGCGGTGCCACCTGGCGGGATTTTACGTTCGGACACACGGCGCTGGCGACGGCACGCTCTCTCGAGGTGATCGCTGCCGGCCAAGGGCCCGTCATTCACGCGCTCGTGCGCAACCACGACGAGGCGGACAATCCACGTGGCGACAACGAACTCTACCGTTATACGACGCGAGGCTGGCTCGAGCGCCTGCGAGGCGGCCTGATCGACGCGCTCGGTGGAAACGTTCCCTAACAGCCCGTGGTGGAAGTCCCGCTGCATTCGAGCCGCGCTGCAAACCGCCGATCTGCGTTGTTCATCGGTCGAATACTGCCGGTATTCTCCCTCTTCTCGCCTTGTCCGGCGGCCGCATCGCCGCTCTCGGTGCGACGCGGGACTTCCACCACGGGCTGCTGAAGTCCTCCCGGGCGCTGACTTCGCGCAGGAAGAGGCTGTCAGATGGCGGTCGACTCTCGGGAGCCCGCGGTGATGCTGCGTATCTTCGCCGCCTGCCAGTCACCGCGTGGCGGCCACCGTGTACCAGACCAGCCGCGGGTTGTAGAGCACGCCGCACAGCGGGAACGCGATACGGAACCCGGCCAGCGCGATGGCCGGGTTCACATTCCGCGACAGGCGGTCGTCAGCGGCCGGTTGGTCGCTGCGACGGCGTCCCCTGTCACTCAGCGTGGTAGACGTACGGGAGGTGTCATCGGCTCCAGGGGGGCACGATTTCGTTGGCCCGGGCATACGCGATCAGCTGGCCAAGATGCTCGTGCATGTCGCCAGCCACGAACAACGCCAGGGCCGGGGTCGACCGCTCGCTTCCGAAGAGCGTCCGCGACGAGACCAGCGTCGCCGGGTCAATCGCCTCCAGCTGCGTCCGCGCGTACGCGAACCCCTTGGTCAGGTGGTCGATGACCTGCGCCTTATCGGTAATCGCGGCCAGCGCGCGCGATTCGTCGCGGCTCATCGCCGCCTCGCCGCCAAACGCGGTCGGAGCGAACCCGTAGCCCTCGCTGGCAATGAGCATCAGGACCTCCGAGACCGAACGGACGCCCTCCATGGGCCGCCACGTGTACTGGTCCTGCCCGAAGGCGTCGGCCAGCCCGAGGAACTTTTCGCGCATGACCTCGATGTCGGCCAGAAACGCGGCCTTGACGGCGGCCGCCGACGCCGGCGTCAGGTCCTGCGCGTGGGCCGGGCCAGACACCATCATCAGGGTCAGCGCGACCAGACACGTCGTACGAAAAATGCGAATCATTGATTCTCTCTCTTTCTCTTTCAGGGCATACGCCCGTTCAACGTCTGTCCGCTATTCTTCGCGATGGGTACCCCGGACGTCCAGTGCCGGCCCGGTCCACAGCTTCGGACTCGTGGCGGAACGTGGCGCCTGCGGCTGGTCTGACGCTGTAGGAATGGCGGACCGCGACGTCGACGCCGACCGTGTCCAGCAGCTCGTGGTGAAAGTCCCGCTGCATTCGAGCGGCGCTGAATCCGGCCGACCGGCGTTGTTCATCGGTCACAGACTGCCGGTATGTTCCCTCTTCTCGCCTTGTCCGACCGGTCCAGCGCCGCTCTCGGTGCGACGCGCGACTTCTACCACGGGCTGCTAGCCGCCGGTGGGAAGATGGGTCTTCGGGGCGGCCTCGGCCCCAGGTGGTTCCCTGAAGGGTGCGATGGGAATGCGTTCGTAACGCACCTCGAGAACGTGCAGTTGCTGCGTACTGCCCGGAGCGTGAAGGACCGCGGAGTCGCCTGGTCCACACGTCATCAACGCGCGCGCCAGTGGCGACACCCAGCTAATGTGGCGGCCTTCTCGATCGACCTCGTCGACGCCGACGATGCTGACCACCCGCTCCATGCCAGCGGCGTCGGCGTAGCGCACCGTCGCTCCGAAGAAGGCATGTGTCGCCGCTCGCCCCGTCCTCGGCGCTTCCGGGTCCACGGCTTCCGCGGCATCGATGCGCGTGGTGATGAAGCGAATCCGGCGATCGATCTGGCGCAGCCGCCGTTTGCCATACTGATAATCGGCGTTTTCGCTGCGATCGCCGTTGCTCGCTGCCCAGGCGACCACCAGGGTCACCGCCGGCCGTTCCCTACTGAGCAGAAAGCGCAGCTCGTCTCTGAGTCGCTGCAAGCCGGCCGGTGTGATGTAGTTCTTGTCGGATGTCTTCGTGAACGGCTGGCTCATGTGGTTGGACCCGTTCAATCACTATTGTCCTGCAAGAGATTCTCGGGCGAGGATCGGCGCCGGGAGGCGAACCCACCGGCGTTCGCGCTGCATTGTTTCACTCTAATCTCGTATAGGAAAGCGTGTTGCCCCGCGGGAGATAGATGTACTCGAGGAGCGTTTCATCGACGTAGCTGAGGCGGTAGCACAACACGCCCGTGTCGGCCATCAGGACAAAGTATTCGCCTTCGGAATCGTTGACCTGCCGCTCGCAGTCACTGACGAAGTGGATCGTTTCGCTGATGAGGGCCACGTCGTCATACCGGGAGAGGAATGCGTTCCCGCGGATCGCAATGGTCGCGGCGGCATCGTCGGTGGATTGCCATGTTCCCTGAATCCTCTCGATGTTCGGCGTTGCCGCGGAAAGCCGCTCTGCCTCCCGGCACCCCTCAAGTGGCGAGAGCAACAACACCAACACCAGGAGACCCCGTGCCGGCGTACCACGGCCTTGCGCGCCCAGCGTCAGGTTCATCGGATCGTCGCGAGTCTCACCTTGATCGCGGCCAGCGTGATCGGACCCGCAACGCCGTCAACCGGAAGACCGGCGGCGGACTAAAACGCTTTCACGGCGCGTTCGGTCTTCGAACCCGTGCGTCCATCGACAACGAGTGTGGGACTCGCTCCAAGGTCATTGAGAGCACGCTGAAGCCGCTTCACCGCGTTGTCTTCCTCACCCGCTTTCCATGCCGCGCCAGGCTGATCGTCGTTCTTCAACAACGGCCACAACCTGTTGAACCACTTCACGCGGTCTTTACGGCCGTTGAAGCCGCCGTTGATACGGCGTGTGATCGTGTCGATATCGTTCTTGTCCGCAAACCCGTTCAGCTTGCTGGCCGTCCACTCGTAAAGCGCCGGTTTGAGAGCGTGTTCAGGGACAGTGACCAGCGCGGGATCCGCTTCGAAGTCGACACCGCATGCATCCCCCAGACGCTTGTGATTGCCGCGTCCCGTCGTCTGCAACACGCCGTTTCCCCGGTACTGGAACGCGTCGCCAGCCACCTTGTTACCCAGTTCGCGTGCCTTCCTCATCGCGAATCGTAACAGTTCAGCCCATCAAGGGCGCACCTGAACGCCACCGCCGAAATGCCGCGCGGTGTGGTCCATGTCTGGTACGATCACGGGATGTCGGCGTCGACCCCCCATCTACAGGTCAGCCTCCCCCGCCGCAGGGCCATCACGGCCGG
>CALBET010001041.1 GCA_937888665.1 uncultured Acidobacteriota bacterium | reverse complement strand
GCCCCTGACCCTCGTCCTCTCCATCCCGCGCTTCGAGGCCCCGCGTTGAGGTGCTTGTGGCTGTGCCTCGCGGCCCTTGGCTGCGCGGCGGCGGACGTGCCGGAGGCGGACGCGCACGCGGACGCCACGCTCGATGCCGACGGCGACGGGGGCTTCATCCCGCTCCCGCGCCTACGGCGAGGCGACGCCGCCTTGCAGCGCGACCGGGACGCAGCGATGGCCGACGCGGTGGGCCAGCCCGACGTCCGGCGCGAGGATCCGCCTCTCCCGCCAGGGGTCTGTCGCAACGACCCGGACTGCCCCGACGGGCAGATTTGCGTCGCCGACACCTGCACTTTCGACCCAGCCGTGCCGCAGCGCGTCGGTGACGGCGCCTGCAGCAACGCGGCCGACGAGTCGCTCCTCAGCATCAACATGAGCCTCAAGGACCTCGCCACCCTCTGCGCCGTGGGCTGCCTCGGCCAGGGGCCCTGCGTGGTGAGCTGCGTTCAGACGAACACCCGGTTCTCGGCTCTCTGCGGCGGCTGCGTGGGGGATCTCGTGGCCTGCATCCTGGGACCCTGCTTCATCCCCTGCACCTACCTGGGCTACGTCGAGTGTTTCGACTGCCGTCAGGCCGCTTGCGACCCTGCGTTCGAGCGGTGCTCCGGCTACCGCGTCCCGCAGAGCTGGTGAGGCAAGGAGGGCGATGAGGGCGTCGGCCCGATGGCGCGGGAGGCCGAACCGGGGGGCCCGACCGGGAACGAGCGATGGCGACCCTCCGGTCGACGAGCGTCCGGACGCGGCTCGTCCTCGGCGGCGCGTGGGCGACGAAGCGGATGAAGGCGGTCCCAGATCGTCCCGAAGCGGTGGTGGATTCGGGGTTGAGAGGGCGCTTGACGGAGGGGGGACCCGACAATACCGTTCCCTGCATGGAGGTCCTCATGAGCGAACTGGCACACGCCCCGACGATGCGGTTTCTCTCCCTCCTCGCAGCGGCAGCAGTGCTCGGAGGTCCGATCGTTGGCTGCGAGGAGTCTGACGAGGGGCTCGCGGCACCGGCCAACGAAGGCACTGCAGGCGCCGGAGGTTCGGCGGACCCGGATTCGATGGGGCTGGGCGGGGCCGTGCTCGGGGAGGCCGTGCCGGACGCGTCGGCATGGTCGCCAGAGGGGCCGGACGCGTCCGATCCGGACCTGGATGTGCCCCCCCCGCAGGAGGACGACGAGGCGCTGCCGTGCGAGGTCAGCAAGGTGCTCGCGACACATTGCTCGGGCTGCCACGGAGAGGTGCCTCGGTTCGGCGCGCCGATGGCACTCGTGACCTGGGAGGATCTGCAGGCGCCGGCCCGGTCCGAGCCCGGTCGCCCCGTGTACGAGCTGGTCCTCGACCGGATGGTGGATGTGCAGCGTCCGATGCCGCCACTGCCGCGCCCAGCCGCTGATGAGGCGGAGATCTCCGCGATGCAAGACTGGGTGACCTCGGGCGCCATGATGGGAGAGTCGTGCGACGACGAGCTGCCGCCACCACCGATCGACGACGTGGCGGACGGGCCACTGCCGCCCCCTCACCCGGACTGCGACCATGTCTTCGAACTGCGCGCTCACGGCCGCGCCGTCCCGGGTGACGAGACGCCCTACCCGGTGCCGCCGCTGACCGATCTGTATGTCAACTTCACGTTTCAAGTACCGTGGACCGGCTCGGCCCACGGCATTTCGTTCCATCCGATCGTCGACGACGACCGGGTGTTGCATCACTGGTTGCTCTATACCGCGCCGCTCGGCGCGATCCTCAATGGCGCCATCACGCCCGGTATCGGCACCCACCCCGGGGAAGCGCTGGTCGCGGGCTGGGCGCCGGGTGGTATCGCCACGGAGATGCCCGATACGGTCGGCATGGAGCTCCCGACCGGGCCGCTCGCGCGCTTCGTACTGGAGATGCACTATCACAACGAGGCCGGTTACCTGGATGCGCGCGACCGCAGCGGCGTGCGGGTCTGCGCGACCACGAACAAGCGTCCGAACACGGCCGCGGTGCACCTGCTCGGCACGGAGATCATCGCCATGGCCGGGCCCGGTGAATTCCGCTTCACCGGCTTGTGTCATCCATGGCTCAACCTCTCGGGCCTGGTCAACCGCACGCCGGTCAACATCCTCACGAGCTCGCCGCACCTGCACCGGCGCGGGACGCATCTGACGACGACGATTCACCGCGCGGCCGGCGGGACGGACACGCTCCTCGACACGCCGTTCGACTTCGACAACCAGATCACCCACCAGACCCCCCAGACGCTCTTCCCGGGTGACTGGCTGAAGACGACCTGCACCTACCAGAACCCCGGTGGCATCGCGGGCTTCGGCGTCCGAACGCAAGACGAGATGTGTCAGAACTACGTCACAGCGTGGCCCGTGGGCGCGCTCGACACAGGGGGGAGCCTGATCTTCGCGGCGCATGCATGCATGCTCTGATTCCGCGGCCCACGAAGGGATGGGGCCTTGCGTCGGCGTCCGGGCGCGTCGCGCTCGTGGCGGCCGCGTCCATGTTCGTAGGCCTGCTTGGTGGGTGCGCGGGGATTGAAGACGCGGAGGCCTGGGCCAACGCCGGACCCGCGGACGGAGGAGACGGGAAGAAGCCGGGCAGGGGCCGGAGCGACGCGGGCGGTTTCGGGGATGCGGTCAAATCTGCCCATGATCCGGCCAGCCTAACC
>CALBET010001040.1 GCA_937888665.1 uncultured Acidobacteriota bacterium | reverse complement strand
TGTGCTCGGACCTCTAGACGGACTCTTCGCGAGGTTCCGGTGAGTGAGAATCAGCTCATCGATGAACTGCGCCAGCGGTTCTCTGCCCAAGAGCTGGTGCGGTTGGAGCCCTGCATACGTGCCCAACGCGAACCGAGCGACCCCCTGCAGCGCCCAGGGTTTCTTTATCTCCCCTTCCTTGAGTCCACTTCATGCCACCGAGTTCCCGACTCTCAGTGGGTTCGGGACCTGCAGCGTTCCTTCGACACGATCCATGCCGAGTGTAAGCGTGTTGTCGCAGCGGAGGGTTTTCGGCCCTACAGTGGCCCCGGCGATGACCCGTGCTTCTGGGATGGACGATGGGACGCCTACTACCTCTTGCACACAAAGCGTGTCTCGCCGCGTGCGGCGATTGACTGCCCGACGACAGTCCGATGTCTGCAGGCTGTCCCGCGCCTCGACGAGTACGCGTTCTTCTCACGCCTAGCTCCAGCAGCCCGCATCCGGCCCCATTGCGGCCCGTGGAACTGCCGCGTCACCTTCCACCTCGGAATCGAGGTGCCTCCTGGGAGTTGGCTTCGAGTCGGGAGCGAAACGCGCCGCTGGCGGTCGGGAGGACTACTGGCCTTCGACGACAGCTACGAACACGAGGTCCGAAACGACGGGGACAGTACACGCATCGTTCTTGTCTTCACGACATGGCACCCAGACCTAGCCGACGCAGAAATCGAAGCGCTGCGCCTGATAGACGCCCTCTCTCCGATCCCGGGGCGCGAGGAGCACACTACGGAGGTGCTGGAACGTGGTCACGCTTGAGGCCAGTCTCCTTGCCCTGTTGCGGTCGCTGTACCGCGAGCCCGGAGTCCTACGGCGTATGGTGGAGTGGAGTCGAGTCGGCCGCTCCATCCACGCTGCATTCGAGCTGGTCCGTGACGCTGGTTCGGCTGCACGTGAAAGAAAGGGCGCGGCTGCTCGTTGCCGGAATTGGTGGGGCTAATGACTGCCTCGAGCTCGCCGAAGTCGATCAGCTTCGCGTGCGCGCGGCAGTGCTCGCGCATGCGCCCGGAGACGACGGCGCCCCCGGCCGCACCGCCGCGACGACCTCGGCGATCAGGTCGTCGTCTCGGCCTGGATGCGGCGCCGCCCGAGCTGGCGCCGGCGCGAGGGCCGCCGTGG
>CALBET010001039.1 GCA_937888665.1 uncultured Acidobacteriota bacterium | reverse complement strand
GGGTTCCACCACCGGCTGCTAGCGCGACAACCAGGACTCAGGCAGGCCGGTCTTGGTTTCTCGCACGATCCTGAGGATGGCCTCGTTGTCCTCCGGACGCAGCCGCTGGAATCCGTCCGCCCGCCCGTCCAGCACCTCCTGCAACCGCTCATAGACGCCGTTGCGGATCGCATCCCCCAGCCCGTCGAACAGGTCGCTGTAGATCATGAAGCTGAGCGGGTAGCGGAAGAGACGGGTGCGGAGGTCGAAGTCGCGGAGCGACCGGCCCTGGCTGTCCCGCGGTCCGCGGATCGAAAACGTCTCGGTGAAGCTGGACACGCCCTGGATCGGCTCGGTGAGCGGGGCTTCGTCAGCGAACAGCATGTAGCGGACGATTTCTTCGATACCGGCGCGACGCGCCACCGCTTCGCTCGCGTCAAAGGTGCCGTCGTGCTCCGCGAGCCGAGCCTCCCATCCGATACGGGTAAACAAGTTGATCATCTGGGTCTGATGCTCGAACGTCATCAGCGCGATCAGATCACTCGTTGGGACCAGAAAGCGGTCAGGGTCGACAAAGCGCGCCAAGCTGGTCAGGTTCTGGTTGGCTGGGTTGACCAGACCGGCGGGGGTCGCGGGGTCTCGGGCCAGGGCGTTGCCACGGTGCCGCTGGGCCCCGTGGGTGCCGGTGACATACCAGCCGCCCCAGCGCTCGTCGAACGGCGTCCGGTGGTCGGTGACCACGGTGCCGAGACGGAAGTCCGGGCGTCCGGTCGCGCTGGTCGACACCGAGCCGATGTAGGGCCCCGGGACCCCCAGCGTCGCCGCTTGTTGGTGGCACCGCAGACACCGCGCGGGTCGTTCGAATCGGGGATGCTCGGTGCGCGCGCTGTCGAGGGTGTAGAACACGGCACCGCGGCGTGGCTCAAAGGCAACCAGTTCGATGACCGTGGCCCCCTGCACGGCGCCCACCGCGACCGCGTCCGAGAAATAGATGGCGCGCGGGGTGCGGGGAGAAATCAGGGATGCCTGCAGGCTGGTCTTGGAAAAAACGAGCGCCTGGGTGTCGGCGCTGACCTCCAGACGCTCCAGCAGGCTCGGGAGATATCCGAATCGGTCGTCGTAGTCCAGCGTGATGCTGCCCGACGCGACGGCGTCCGCCAGCCGGCTTACCGGGTCGTCGAACGCGGCGGTCTCGTACGCAATCGCCGGATGCTCCGCTGGCAGGGTGTTCCGATACGGCTCGTTCGGCTGGGCCGTCGCCGGCGAGACCCAGATCGCGGCGGCGACGGCCAGGCCGAACCGGTGGAGGGGTGTCGGAGAGGGCATCCGTGGCGATTCTACCGCCCATATTTCGTTTCGAGTTCACCACTCGGATCGGCTACCCTGGGAAGCACTACGGCGAGTGTTCCGCGCTGAGACGGCATGCTGCCGTCGCGCTGTCGCTGTGGACTGCGTTCATGACCTCTCGACGGACTTTTTTCGCGGGCCTGTTGGCGACGCTCACGACCCTGCCGGTCGCGGCGCAGCCGGTGTCACTGGTCAGCGCTCCCACCGCAGCGACCGAGTTGCCTGCGGCGCCGACGCGCGCGCTGCTCGACCAGTACTGCGTTACCTGTCACAGCGACGGCGCGCGGCAGGGCGACCTGTCGCTGGAGGGGGTGGACCTGGCCCAGCCCTCGGCTCATGCCGAGGCGCTCGAGAAAGTTGTGCGGAAGCTGCGAGCCGGGCTGATGCCGCCGCCTCGCCGACCGCGCCCCGACGAGTCCACGGTCACGTCGTTCGTGACGGGGCTCGAAGCCGCGATTGACTCAGCCGCGGCGGATGCCCCGAATCCGGGACGCCCGGTGTTGCATCGTCTGAACCGCACCGAGTACGCCAACGTGGTGCGCGACCTCGTTGGGCTCCAGGTGGACGGTGAAGCGCTGTTGCCACCTGACGACATGAGTCAGGGCTACGACAACATGTCGGACGTGCTGACGGTGTCGCCGGCGTTGCTGGAGAGCTATATCTCGGCCGCCGGCAAGATCAGCCGCTTGGCGCTCGGCGACGTCGATGCGACTCCGCTCGTCGAGACCTACGTCGTGCCGCAGGCGGTCTCGCAAATGCGGCATGTGCCGGGTGCGCCCTTCGGCACTCGGGGCGGCACGGTCGTGACGCACAATTTTCCGGCCGACGGCGACTACGTGTTCCGCCTCTCCTTCTATTACTCGAGTATTGGTCCGGTGTTCGGCGACAACGTTCTGGCTCAGGGGGAGCAGATCGAGGTCTCCGTGGACGGTGACCGGGTGGCGTTACTCGACTTCGATCGCAAACTGAAAGCGACCGAAGACCTGAGAACACCTCCAATCTCGCTGACGTCAGGAGCGCACGTCGTGTCGGCGGCGTTCGTCGAGCGGGCGTCCGGTCCGGTGCAGGATTTCGTGATGCCGTTCGAGCGCGCGCTCGCGGACCTGTCGACGGGTCACTTTCCGGGACTGACCGGGTTGCCGCACCTGCGTAATCTTGGTGTCGACGGACCCTATGACGTCACCGGGGTCAGTGAGACGCCGACCCGCGAGCGGATCTTGTCCTGTCGGCCCGCGACGAGCGCCGAGGAGGGCCCGTGCGCCCGCCAGATTATCAGCGGGCTGGCCCGGCAGGCGTTTCGCCGACCGGTGACCGACGGCGATGTGGCGCGTGTGATGGCGCTCTACGAGACGGCTCATGCGGCGCAGGGGTTCGAGGCGGGCATCCGCATGGCGTTGCAGGCGATGCTGGCCGACCCCGAGTTTGTCTTCAGGTTCGAGCGCACACCTGCCGGGGCGGTGGCCGGGTCGAGTTATCGGGTCAGCGATGTGGAGCTGGCCTCGCGACTGTCGTTTTTCCTCTGGAGCAGCATGCCGGACGAGCCGTTGCTCGCGGCCGCGGAGCAGGGGCGGCTGTCAGACGCCGAGGAACTGGAGCGTCAGGTCGCCCGGATGCTGGCCGACCCGCGGGCCGAGACCCTCTCGACCAATTTCGCGTCGCACTGGCTGCATTTGCAGAATCTACGCGACGCGCATCCGGATGTGTTCCTGTTCCCGGATTGGGACGAAAACTTGAACCGCTCGATGCGCCGGGAGACGGAGTTGTTCTTTGACAGCATCGTCCGAGAGGACCGCACCGTTCGGGATCTGTTGCAGGCCGATTACACCTTCGTCGACCAGCGCCTGGCGACCCACTACGGTCTGCCCGGGGTGATCGGTAACCGGTTTCGGCGGGTGGAGGTAACGGACGAACGTCGTCGTGGGCTGCTGGGACACGCCAGCATCCTGACCCTGACCTCCGTGCCGAACCGCACGTCGCCGGTCATCCGTGGCGCCTGGGTCCTCGATGTGTTGTTGGGCACGCCACCACCACGCCCGCCGGCCGACGTGCCGCCGCTCGAGGAAAACGAGAATGGGCGGCAGCACCTGTCGGTGCGCGACCGCGTCCTGGCCCATCGGGCGAACGCGTTCTGCGCGTCCTGTCACAATGTCATGGACCCGGTCGGGTTCTCGTTGGAGAATTTCGACGCGGTCGGGGCGTGGCGCACACGCGACGGCGGATTTCCGGTCGATCCCTCGGGGACCATCTATGACGGGACTCCAGTGGACGGGCCGGTGAGCCTTCGACACTTCCTGTTGCGGAACGACGATCTGTTTCTGACGAACTTCGCGAGGAACCTCCTGATGTACGCGAATGGCCGGGTCTTCCAACCGTACGACATGCCCGCCGTGCGGGCGATCGTGCGCGACGCGGCCAGACAGGAACACCGCTTCTCGGCGTATGTGATGGGGATCGTGACGAGCACCCCGTTTCAGATGCGCCGGGTGGATATCGACACGGGGGCCGCCGTGGCTGAACAATAGTCGAGTCAGAGAACGCCGTCGTAGCCGCGGGTCTGCCGACCCGCCAGGTCCCCCGGGTGGGCGGATCGACCGGAGAACGCGATGTATATCACCAGAAAGCACATATCGAGACGCACGGCGCTCCGAGGTGTCGGCGTCACGCTGGCGTTGCCGTGGCTCGAAGCGATGATGCCGGCGCAAACGCGGATTCGCGGGTCGGCGGCGCAACCAGGCACCCGTTTCGCTGCGCTCGAGATGGTGCATGGGTCGGCCGGGAGCACGGCGGAGGGGACGCGGCTGCACTACTGGTCGCCGCAGACCGTCGGGCGCAATTTTGAGACGACGCCCATCCTGCGGTCCCTTGAGCCGTATCGCGACTACGTGACCGTGGTCAGTCACACCGACATCGCTCCGGCCACCGCACGGGCAGACGCGGAGGCGGGCGCCGACCACACGCGTTCGTCAGCGGCCTTTCTGACGTCGGCACACGCGAGGATGACGGAGGGCGCCGATATCTACAACGGCGTGTCGGTCGACCAGGTGTATGCGAAGGCGTTCGGGCAGGATACGCCGCTGCCGTCGATGCAGGTGTGCGTCGAGGATGTCGGCTCGCTGACCGGCGCCTGCGGCTACGGCTACAGCTGCGTGTACGCCAATACGATTTCCTGGGCGTCTCCGACGACACCGCTTCCGATGGAGCGCGACCCCCGCGTGGTGTTCGAACGCCTGTTCGGCGACGGCGCGACCCCCGCGCAGCGGCTCGACCGGCGCCG
>CALBET010001038.1 GCA_937888665.1 uncultured Acidobacteriota bacterium | reverse complement strand
CAGCGACTCGGAGATGGCGCACTCGTCCGAGCACGAAGTCGGCAGGACACACCATGGGTAGGCACGTCAGCGGTACATACCAGATACTGTCCATCCTCTGCGTCGCCACGCTGATGCAGGCGTCTGCCGACGCGCAGGAGACCGGCGTCATCCGCGGCGCGGTCACCTTTGGTGACGCGGCAGAGCCGGTACACGGCGCGGTGGTATTGGTGGTGGGTCCGTCACTGGTCGCGCTGACAGAGGACGACGGCACGTTCGAGATTGCCGGCGTGCCACCGGGCTCATACGATCTGATCGCCCAGCGCGAGCATCTCAGCGCCGAACGCCAGACCGTGGTCGTCTCATCCGGCGCTGACGTCGTGGCGAACTTCACGCTTGCATTGTCGACCGTCCACGAAGAACTGACCGTCACCGCGACCGCGGGCGGACAGACCACCGCGTTCGACGCGTTCAATGCGATTTCCACCCTGGACTCGTTCGAGCTGATTTCCAACCCGCAGTCAACCCTCGCGGACGCACTCGAAAACGAACCCGGTGTCGCGAAACGGAGCTTCGGGCCAGGCTCGAGCCGGCCGATCATCCGCGGCTTCGACGGCGACCGGGTACTCATCATGGAGGACGGGATCGGGACCGGCGACCTGAGCGGACAGTCTGGCGACCACGGGGTGACCATCGATCCGAACGGCCTGGACCGGGTAGAAATCGTGCGAGGTCCGGCGACGCTGCTGTACGGGTCGAACGCGGTGGGTGGCGTGATCAATGCCATCACGCCGCACGAGAACTATCGCGATTCGCTGACGGACGGGACGCGCGGACAGGTGAGCGCCGACACCGGTTCGGCCGACCAGCAAGCCGGCACCAACGCCAGCCTGCAGCACACGGACGGCAAGGCGATCCTCTGGCTGGGAGGCGGAACCCGCGCGACCGACGACTACCGGACCCCCCTGGGCACGATAGAGCACTCGGCCACCCAGCTCCACTCCGCCCGCGCGGGTATCGGCTATTTCGGCGACCGGGTGTTCGCCAGCGGCGGGTTCACGGCGGAGAACAGCCTGTTCGGCGTCCCGTTCGGCGGTACGCTTCCCCGCGACGGCGAGGCCGTGGATGTCGGCGGCCCGGACACCTTGGAAGACGACGTGCAGGTAGAGCTGGACTCACGGCGACGCGTGGGACGGTTTGACATCGGCATGCGGAACCTGAACCACACGGTGGTGGATGGGGTTCGACTGGTGCTCAACGTGGTCGACTGGGAGCACAAAGAGATCGAGGCGGAGGACGGGTCAAAAAGTCTCGGAACGGCGTTCGACAATCGTACCTACGTGCTGCGAGCCGAGGTGGACCAACGCCAGACTGACCGCCTGGCTGGCAAGTTCGGCATCTGGACTCAGGCACGGGCCTTCATCGCCGTCGGAGAGGAGGCCCTGGCGCCCCCTACCGACCAGAGCTCGGTCGCGGCGTTCGTGTACGAGGAACTGGAACTCGGGCGGTACCGGGTGCAGCTCGGTGGCCGGCTCGAACGCAACGGCTACACGGTCGCGCCGCGCGAGGCGCCGGGGACGGCGTCGGGAGGCTCGCCGGGAGCACCGCAACCGAGCCCGGTACGCGACCGGAGCTTCACCGGGGGCTCGGTATCGGCCGGCGTGCAGACCGACCTGGGCACCCACGCGGCGTTCGTGACCAATGTCACCCGCTCGCACCGCGCCCCGGCGCTGGAAGAGCTGTACAACTTCGGGCCCCACGTGGGCAACCTGGTCTTCGAAGTAGGTAATGCCGACCTCGGGAGCGAGACCACCGTGGGACTGGATGTCAGCCTGCGGTACCAGGCCGCGCGGGGGAAGAGCACGTTCAACGCCTACGTCTATGACATCGACGATTTCGTCTTCGCGTCAATCACGGGTGAGGTCGCCGATCGGCTACGCGTGGCCGAGTTCCGGCAAGCCGACGGCCGCTTCGCGGGATTCGATGCCGATGCGAGCGTCCGCGTCGGCAACGCCACATGGGTGAACGTGGGTGTCGGCTTCGTGGACGCCGAGCTCAACACCGGTGAAGCGCTCCCGCGAATCCCCCCCTTGCGAGGACGGGTCAGTCTGGACCTTCCCTACCGGGGCTTCACACTCAGCCCCGAAGTGATCATCGCCGCGCAACAGGACCAGGTCTTTCGCGATGAAACCGAGACTGGCGGATACTCAGTGTTCAACATGCAGGCCTCCTATGTCCTGGCCCGACCGCACCTGGCGCACATCATCAGCGTCACCGGCTACAACTTGACCGATGAGCTGTATCGGAACCACACCTCGTTCATCAAGGACTTCGCGCCGGAAATCGGACGCGGTGTGAAGTTCGGCTACTCGGTGCGATTCTTTTAATCAGACGGGGCTGTCCCAGTAGAAGCGCAGAAACCTGTAGAGTTCAACCTCTAGAATCCGCTCCTGGTCGCGGTGGGCGGCGAAGCCGAGGGCGACGTCGACGTCGGTCGCCGGGCCCACGCCGTAGCACCGCCTGAATCGCGTCGAACGGCTGGGTTTCGAGCGGACCGTTGTCGGCCGCCGGACGTGTGTCCCGAG
This sequence comes from uncultured Acidobacteriota bacterium, assembly GCA_937888665.1. Lineage (GTDB taxonomy): Bacteria > Acidobacteriota > Vicinamibacteria > Vicinamibacterales > UBA8438 > UBA8438. The sequence continues at coordinate 2,799 of CALBET010001038.1, read as the reverse complement.
GGATGTAGCCCACATCGACCGTCGACGGCAATTCCCGCGCGTTCGAGCGTGGCCACACGCGCGCAGCATCGAACACTTGTTGATGCGACATGGACATCTCGGGTCAATTCCCGGACGAGGCGAACTCAATGCCGCTCAGAAGCGCCCGCACCAGGGCGCGCTGCCCCGGATCGGCGTCGGTGGCCAGCGCCAGGCGCCAGGCGTTCTGGGCGCGACGGCGGTCGCCGCTACGTTCGGCTATCTGGCCCAGCAGCTTCAATGCGTCGAAGGAGGGCTCGTCGGCCAGCGCCCGCTCACAATACTGCAACGCCTCGACGTCACGCCCCGCGGTGAAGAGCGATGCCGCCAGCTCCAGTTCCAGCGTAGCCCGCGAGCCGTACTCGGTGACCACGTCGGACGGTATCGGTGGATGCCGGTCGAGTGCCGCCAGGATCGCGGGCAACCGGTCGTCATACAGCGTGCGCGGCGCGGCAAGTTCCAGCCGCATATTGTCATCGGTGTTGAACGGCGCATCACCCGCGAACGCAGCGGTGCCTCGCTCGTCAAGCCTGAGCTTGACCAGCAGGTCGGCTGGGTAGCGGACAAACGCCCCGCCGAGACTCGCTCGCACCCCGGGGTCGGCGAACCGTCGATTCATCGCGTCGAGTGAGAAACTGATTGGCTGTGCCGACCCCAGCAGAATCAGGTCCCGGTCCTTGAAGGCGACAACATGCGGAAATACGTGGCGGAACGTCGCCACCACCTCCCGGGCCGCGTCCTCCGACATCCCATACAGATGAAACCACTGGGCGAAGACGCCGTCCGGAGCGAGCCGCGACGCCGCGAGTTCGAAGAAGTCTTGCGTGAAGAGGTTGGCGACACCGGTGATCCAGGGATTCGACGGCTCGGAAATGATGACGTCGTAGGGACGGTCCTGGCGCCGCAGCTCGCCACGGGCGTCTCCCATCACCAGACGGAGACGAGGGTCGTCCAGCGGACGACCGTTGATGCCCTCAAAAAACCGGGAGGCCTCCACGACGGCCGGCTCAATCTCGAATGCGTCCACCTCGCGCACCGGGTGAGTCAGCACCGCCCCGGCGGTCATTCCGCTCCCGAACCCGACCACTGCCACGCGGTCGACCCGATCGGCCGCCATCAGGGGCAGGTGCCCGAGCAAGGTCTGGGTCTCGATGTCACCCGCACCGTTCGATGCGTCGGTCTTCCCGTTGATTTTCATCAACAGGTAGCGGTCGACCTGCTGCACCGCCACCGAGGCGGTCGGACCGTCGCGATAGAACAGCAACTCGTGAGACGCGAGCAGGTCACGCAGCCCCTGGTCGTCATTGGTCGCGTACCCCGCCGCCCCGTGGTAGAGGCCAAAGCTGAGCGTGAGTCGGCGCGCGCCGCCGTCCAACACCAGTACCAGCAACACCGCGAGTGCAGTGGCGCCGACCATGCCCGGATGCGGCGCCGGCAGCCGGACGAGCAGCACGAGCGACAACCCAAGCGCCAACAACACGCCCGTCTGCAACGACGTGCTCAATCCGACACCCGCGACGAGGAGGGCGGATGCCATCAGCGCCCCCGCCGCCGACCCAGACAGGTTCGCGGCGTACAACGAGGACACGACGGCGTGACCATCCCAGCCCCGCCGCCGCGGGGCCAGGCCGACCACCACCGGGAGCAGGGCCCCCAGGCAGAGCGTGCTCGGCAGCATCAGGGCCGCCGCCAGCAGAAACTGCGCCACGTAAATGGCGGTGCCGCTGCCGTCCGCCCATCGGAACAGATCGAGAAACAGGACAGGCAACCGTCCGCCAACCTGAAGGCTGACAAAGGCCGCGCAGGCGGATCCGACCAGTAACGAGACCGCACCGAACATGGTCGCAGCGCGACGGCGCACCCAGGCAGCCGAGCCCCACGACCCGAGGGCGATACCGGCCAGAAATGTCGACAACGTGATCGAGACCCCGTAGACCGACGAGCCATACACCATCGACAGCGTCCGAGTCCACGCGACCTCGTAGATCATCGCAGTGCCGCCAGAGACCGCGAGCAGCGCGTAGAGCGCCCGGGGCGCCGGCCGCGACGACCCAGTGGTCCTCGCGGCGCCGGTCGGAGACAGCTCCCTCGACGTATTCAAGGCGGTGTCCCACCGGCGCCGGGTCATCCATACCGCGGCACTGACGATCAGGTTCGCCACAACGGCGAGCGTCAACGTCCGCGACAGCCCGGCCAGTGGAAACAGCAGGAAGACTGCGGCGAGCGGGCCGACGACGCCACCAGCCGTGTTGGCGGCATACAGCCACCCGACCGTCGTCGCTCGCGGTGTCTCGCTCCCGTGCGACTGGTCGAGCGCGCGGGCCAGCAACGGGAGCGACGTGCCCATGGCCACCGTCGCCGGCAACAGCGCCAGCACGCCCAGCGCCAGCTGTCCGGCCGGCGGCGCCTGGTCGATGAGTCGAAAAAGCCAGGGCGTGGTCAACGCGTACAGACCGATCCAGGCTTCCAGCCCGGCGTAGAGGGCCACCGGCGGCCAGCGCCGAACCAGCGCCCTGCCGGCGGTCCACGCCCCCATGGCCATCCCACCCATGAACGCCGACAGGACGATGCCCATGGCTACCGGCGTGGTCCCGAGCGACAAGAGGAGCAGGCGGGTCCAGACCACCTCGAAGACGAGCGAGGTCGCGCCAGTCAGAAAAAATGCGCCCAGCAACGCGCACGAGGAGCGTCGTGTTCTCACATCTGCACTTTCACCAGGCAATCCAGCCGTGTGCCGTCAATGAAAGTGATAAAACACTGTCGATCTTCATTCAAGGTGTT
>CALBET010001037.1 GCA_937888665.1 uncultured Acidobacteriota bacterium | reverse complement strand
GGTGGAACTCTTGTACAGGTCGGGGATGTCATCGAACATGAACCGTTTCCCGTCGCTGTTCCGCAGGACCCCGCCTTCGCCTCGAACCCCCTCGGTGACGAGAATGCCGCGCACGCTGGGTGGCCAGACCATGCCGGTCGGGTGGAACTGGACGAACTCCATGTCCATCAAATCCGCGCCCGCGCGGTAGGCCAGCGCGTGTCCATCGCCCGTGTATTCCCAGCTATTGCTGGTCACCTTGAAGGCCCGACCGATCCCACCGCTGGCCAGCACCACGGCACGCGCGGTGAACAGTCGGAAGCGTCCCTTCTCGCGGTCGTAACCGAACGCGCCGACGACTCGGTCGCCGTCCTTCAGCAGCTCGATGATCGTGCATTCCATGTGCACGTCGATGCCCTGATGGATGCCGTGATCCTGCAGCGTGCGGATCATTTCGAGCCCGGTGCGGTCGCCGACGTGAGCTAGCCGGGGATACTTGTGTCCCCCGAAGTTCCGCTGGAGAATTTTCCCGTCTTTGGTCCGGTCGAAGACCGCACCCCAGGCTTCGAGCTCACGTGCCCGCGCCGGCGCCTCCTGCGCGTGCAACTCCGCCATCCGCCAGTTGTTGAGATACTGGCCGCCTCGCATCGTGTCGGCGAAGTGCACCTTCCAGTTGTCCCGGTCGTCCACGTTGGCGAGGGCGGCGGCCAAGCCACCCTCGGCCATCACGGTGTGTGCCTTGCCCAGCAGCGACTTGCACACAAGACCGACGGACACGCCGGCCGACGACGCTTCGATGGAGGCACGCAGACCGGCGCCCCCGGCGCCGATCACCAACACGTCATATTCGAAAGATTCGTATGTCATTACTGTCAAGACCGGACTGCGTCCCGCACCGCACGCCTACAACAATCTGAAATCAGTCCAGATCCCCATCGCGCACAACCGCACGTAGACATCGGAAAAGGTGACCCAAGCCAGGCTCATCCACGCATAGAGCATGTGCCGCCGGTTGAAGCCGCTCACACAGTCGTAGCAAGACCGTTGAAGCGGCCGCCCCGCCATCTGGTCATGGCGTCCACCGACCAGATGGCGCAGCGAATGGCACCCGAAGCTGTAGCTTCCGAGGAGCACGACGTTCAACGCCAACACCAAGGTGCCGATGCCGATACCGAACGACACCACACCCGTGGCGGTGTCTTCGAACCAGAGGGCATTCCACACGTCGTAGGCCAGGAACACCAGAAACAACAGCGCCAGATACATGAAGTAGCGGTGAATGTTCTGGACAATCAGCGGAAGGGAGTTCTCGCCCAGGAACGTCGACCGCGGCTCTCCCACCGCGCAGGACGACGGGTCGGCCCACATGGCTTTGTAGTACGCACCCCGGTAGTAGTAGCAGGTCACCCGAAACCCTGCGGGTGCCCACAGGATGAGGAAAGCCGGTGAAAACGGGAGCAACGCCGGCCACCACGCGGGCGGAGGCCCGAACAGGCTATGTGGCGACCCTCCCAGTAATTCCGGGGAATAGAGCGGCGACAGATACGGGCCAAAGTGATAGAACTCGCCCTGGAACGCGGCCCAGGTCATGTACCCGATGGCCGTCGACAGCCCCAGGAACACGGCAAGGGGTTGCAGCCACCACGCGTCGCGCCGCATGGTCTGTCCCCAGCCACGCACCGATGCGGCTATATGAACCGGATGAACCTGTTCCATCTGTGTGACTCCGCGTCTGCCGGCGAAACAGCGAGCGCTGTGCTGATCCGCGACAGGCCCTGGGGGTCTGACGACCCCTTCTATCCCGTGGGCGTGACCCGAGACGGTGAGAACTCAGGGTCACGGCCGCCCGATTCGGCGCTCACTGACGCGCCAACACCGCGCAGAGATTATCACTTTTCATGGCGCGAGCCGAACCGCGACTCAGGTTCGGCTGATACACAACGGCGCGCGACAATCGCGCCCCGCGGCCCGCGGAGTGGGGCATTGAGGGGTCCCCGCGCAGCGGCCGCGCGCGGTTCGGGGCGCAGCCCCGTCTGACTATCAGAGACCGGCGAGATAGTCGACACCACCCAATTGCTCCATCTGGGTGAGAATCCAGTCCTGTCGGGACCGAACATACGCCGATGGGCGGGCGGCGTGGAGCCGTTTCGGGCTCGGCAGCACCGCCGCCAGCAGTGCCGCCTGTTCGCGATCGATCAGGCCTGGATCCCGAGCGAAGAAACGATCGCTGGCGGCGCCGACCCCGTAGACGCCGTCTCCGAACTCCGCCACATTGAGATAGACCTCAAGCACCCGACGCTTGCTCCAGACCAGCTCGATGAGCACGGTGAGGTAGCTCTCGATCCCCTTCCGAACCAGGCTCTGGCCCGGCCACAGGAACAAATTCTTCGCGACCTGCTGCGAGATGGTGCTCGCGCCACGCACGCGACCCTCACGACGCCGCTCCTCCAGGGCATCGCCGATCGCGGCGAAGTCCAGGCCGTGGTGTTCCCGGAAGCGCTGGTCTTCGGCCGCCACGACCGCCACGGCCAGTTCCGGGCTAATGCCGGCCCAGTCGACCCACCGGTAGCGCACGCTCGCCTCGACCGCCCCGGTCCGCCACGCGCCGATCTGGTGCCGCAACATGAACGCTGTCGTGGGAGGGGACGCCCAGCGCAACGCCACAATGGCCAGCACCGACACCGCCAACACGACGCAGACGCCCAGTCCCACGACACGCGCAGTTCGCCGGACGAACTGTCGCAGGCGACGCCTGGGGCGACTCGGGATTGATCGGCGTCGCACGGATTCCACCGGATGGTTGTGCCTTCTGTCGTGGGTCCGACCGCACTCAGCTTCGTGTCCGACCGGCCGCGACCTGGACGCCCGCTACAGCGGTTGATGCAGCCTCGAAGCGCCCTGGCGTGAGCGCGTCGAGCAACGGGTCCGGCGTCGCGTCAAACACCAGGTCCGCCACCAGACGTGCGGTGAGCGGTGCCAGCAGCACCCCGTTTCGGTAGTGCCCGGTCGCGTACAGGAGCTTGGGCACCGCATGGGACCACCCGACAACCGGGAGGTCGTCGGCCGTCCCCGGGCGGAGACCGACTCGCACTGCCTCGAACCCAGCCCGGGTTGTGGCCGGCAGCAGTTCCCGGGCCGCATCGAGCAAACCGGTCACCCCCGCCACGGTTGCCCGCTCGTCGAAACCGACGTCCTCGACCGTCGCGCCCACCAACGTCGTTCCGTCCCGCCAGGGCACCACATAGCAACCAGAAGACCAGACGACCTTCGTCAGAGGCGGGCCGGCGGGCCATCGCAGCCGCAGCAGCTGACCACGCACCGGTCTGACCGGAATCGGCGTTTCGTGCTCGACCTCCACCTGGCCGGACCAGCTCCCGGCAGCGAGCACCACCACATCGCCCAGTCTGGGCCCCCGATCGGTCTCGGCCTCGATCCCCGCATCGGTGGGCGCGAGACGCGTCACCGCGCACGGGGTCAGGAACGCCACGCCGTGCCGCGCGGCCGCTTGACGCAGCGCGGCCGTCAGTGACGCCGCCCCAACAAACCCGTGCGCCGGCACGAGCAGGGCGGCACACACCCGTTGGCTCAGGTGAGGTTCGTCGGCCACCGCCTCCGATCCACTAAGCAGACGGCAATGGACCCCGGCCCTCGACAGCTCATTCGCCGCCCGCTCCAACCTGGCTGACGACACGGCGTCGGTCGCCACTTCGATGGTGCCGCAGCGCTCGTAGGGCACCGAATCCCCGGTGTCACCGACCACGTCGGCGACGAATTGGTCGTACAGCTCAAGACTCCGGGAGCCGAGTCGGCGCAGTGGCCCGGCATGCTCCGCCTCGATAAAGGGCGCCAGCATCCCAGCCGACGCCTGCGTCGCCCCCAGACCCACGTCCCGACGGTCGAGCACGCACACCTCAGCACCGCGACGACCCAACTCGTAGGCGACGGCGCATCCAATGACGCCGCCGCCCACCACGGTGACCTTGATTCTGCTAGGCACGTGAGAACGCGTTCTTCCACGCAAGGGTGCCTGGCTCGGGTCAGGCCCTTCGCGAGCGCAAGTCTCCAGAGTGTACGGGGCGGCCGATCGAGTGTCCAGACGGTGGCACCGTGGAGCGGGATGGGCAGAACAACGCCGTCAGGCGGGATGCCCCGTCGGCGACGTCGGTTTCGAATCACGGTTGCGGGACGCGTGGCATCCCGGAAAGGCGGATCCGCAAGACGGGTGTTGCGGGCCGGGTGCGGGCTGCTAGGGCTGCTCCCCGCTGTGACCGTCCCAGGAACCGGGGCGCTTCTGGCCGCCCCATCCCCAGTAGACCGCCGCGTTCTCCGCCCCCCCCGACACGGTTGCCGCGGCACTGACCACCGGCGACCCGAACCCGGTGATACCGGCGAACCCGCCCGGGTTGAGGGGCCCGGCCGGCCTGGTCTGCGTCGAGGTCCGCCGCGGGGTTCGTACCGGAACCGCGACCGGAACCGGGACAGGGATCGGAAGCGGCGGAGCGGCGGCGGTGGGGGTATCAGCCCGACACGAAAAAGATGCCCCGAGGCAGTCTAACGAGGGATTGCGCTCTCCGGGTACGACGCCGTTGCGCACCAGCGCCAGGAGCACCATGTCGGAGACCCCGGCCTGTCTCAGCGCCCTGAGCCGAGACGGCGGCAGCGTGTATGGCGTGGCGTTCATATCGATCAACTCGATGAGGACGACATCCGCCACCCCGACCTGGGTGAGCTTGACGATGTCTTCGAGGGTCACCGCCTCGGCCGTCGTGCCCGCCAGCATGATGGCCGCCGCCAACCGGTGCCGAACAGCGATTGGAGCGATGAGGGGACACCTGCCGTCTCCCCCAGGAGACATTCCGCCGGGGACTAGTCGGGCGCCTCATCGACCGCGTCCTCGTCGTAATAGTCGATCTTGTGCAGGGGCATCACCACGCTGGACAGCACGTTCAGCACGTGACCGCCAAGACGCTTGTAGTAGCGAGTGGCGAGAACGAGGACCGTGGTCGTTTCGCCGCTGTACCCGGCGCGCCCGATTTGCGGGATCAGCACGTCACAGCGATGCGCAATATCCCGTCCATGACGGATCATCTGCATGGCCTGTTCACGATCCGACGAACCGAAAATCTCGGACGCGGCCCGAAACGCGGCTTCGACCCCACGCCTGATCTCCTGCAATTCACCCACGTTCTCGTCGTCCGGCATCGGACCCGCCTGAATCTCAACCAACTCAGACAGGTTCTTCGCGTAGTCGCCGAGCCGCTCGACGTCCTTCGCCAGACTCATCAGCAGCAGGCAATGGGGCACGTCGATTCGAGAGCCGGGAATAGACAGATGTGCGACCACCCGCTTTCGAATGGCGCGTTCCAGCTGATTGACTTCGACATC
>CALBET010001036.1 GCA_937888665.1 uncultured Acidobacteriota bacterium | reverse complement strand
CCCCCCCCGAAGCCTCCTGACCGGTCACGGGTACGGTTTCCGACGCCACCCGATCGGCAGGAGCAGAGCTCGGCGGGTCAGGGTCCGGTAACGCCGGATCTCGAAGCAGACGCTGATCTTCGAGTTGAAGAATCCACGCGAGCTTTTGCTCATGGGACACCAGGAATGGCGCGTCGGCGGCGACCACCAGCGGCGGGGCGGCCGAGCATCCGACCAACGTGAGCCCCAAAAGCAGGACGTACGCCACGCAGGTGGACCGAGCAGAAGTCATCAAGATCGGCTGAAACGTCGGTTGACGTCGACGCATGATATCACGCGGTCAGCCGCCTGCCGGGTGACGCGTACGACCGTAGCGGGCCCTGCGCGCTGGTATACTCGCGCCAGGTTGGAGTTCCGCCATATCGCGATCGAGGGCCCGATCGGCGTCGGGAAAACCACGCTCTGCCGCAAGCTGGGCGCTCGCCTCGAGGCCACCGTGGTTCGTGACGAAACAGACAACCCGTTCCTGGCTGATTTCGCGGCCGGGAGACCCGGCGCCGCGTTCCAGGCTCAGCTCTTCTCGTTGCTGCGACGCCATCGTCAGCAGGCCGAATTGCGGCAGTCCAGCCTCTTCGCCCAGCAGGTCGTCTCCGACTATCTCTTCGACAAAGACAAGATCTACGCCTACCTCAACCTGGACGACAACGAGCTATTCATCTATCAGCGTCTCTACGATCTGCTCGCCCAGGACGTGGTGCCACCCGATCTGGTGGTCTACCTCCAGGTCCCGACCGACGCCCTTCAGCGGCGTGTCGGCGCACGTGATCGCGAGTACCGGGAAAACGGCGATGCCCCGCCAGACCCGGAATATCTTCGCGAATTGAATGAGGCCTATACCCACTTCTTCTTTCACTACAACTCGACGCCGTTACTGGTCGTCGAAACCTCGCACATCGACCTCGAGTGGGGCGACGCCGCCATCGACGACCTGTTGAAACAGGTGCGCCTCATTGGTCAAGGCACGCGCTACTATGTGCCCCGCTAGCGTCCTGGAATCGTGATTCGCACACGACGTCCGATGGCCTGGTTCAAGAAAGCGGCGACGCCACCACCCCCCGCCGGCCCCGGCGCGTCGGGTCTATGGGTCACTTGCCCGAGGTGCTCGCGGATCCTCCGTAACCAGGATCTGGCCGCCAACCTGCGGGTCTGCTCATCCTGCGGGCACCACCTGCGCCTGGACGCCGCCACGCGACTGCGAACGCTCCTCGACGACGGACGGTGGGTGGAACACGATGCCGGTCTCGCGTCGTCCGACCCGCTGACATTCGCAGATCGGACACCCTACCCGACCCGGCTCCAGGAGAGCAGGGCGGCCACCGGACTACGCGACGCGGTCATCACCGCGACCGGCGCCATCGACGGACTGAGTGTCGAAGCGGCGGCGATGGAGTTTGGCTTCATCGGCGGCAGCCTGGGCGTGGTCGGCGGCGAAAAAATCACCCGAGCGGCGGAACGCTCGCTGGCGCATCGTCGCCCGCTACTCATCGTCTGCGCGTCGTCCGGAGTTCGGATGATGGAAGGCACGCTCTCGCTCGTGCAAATGGCGAAGATGAGTGCCGCGCTGGGACGCCTCGACCGGGCCCGCGTGCCGTATCTCACCGTGCTCACCGACCCGACCACCGGCGGGGTTGCCGCGAGCCTTGCGATGTTGGCCGACATCACCATCGCCGAGCCGGGCGCGCTGATCGGATTCGCCGGACCGCGACTGATCGAACGCCCCAGCGGGCCGCTTCCTCG
>CALBET010001035.1 GCA_937888665.1 uncultured Acidobacteriota bacterium | reverse complement strand
TCGCCGTATCACCTCGAGCGCGGCGGCGACCTGATCTGGCAGGTCGGCACCGCCTACTTCGGGTGCCGGACGCCGGACGGACGGTTCGACCCCGCTCGCTTCAAGGACCAGGCGGCGCACGATGCCGTCCGGATGATTGAGCTGAAGCTGTCGCAGGGCGCCAAACCGGGGCACGGCGGGGTGCTGCCGGGGCGAAAGGTCTCGGCGGAGATCGCCGCGATTCGGGGCGTGCCAGTCGGGCAGACGGTGCTCTCGCCGCCGGCGCACTCCACCTTCACCACACCGACCGGCCTGCTCGAGTTTGTGGCGCAACTGCGCGAGCTGTCCGGCGGGAAACCGGTCGGATTCAAGCTGTGCGTCGGACAACGCGCCGAGTTCCTCAGACTGTGCAAGGCGATGCTCGACACCGGCATTCTGCCGGACTTCATCACCGTCGATGGGGGCGAGGGCGGCACCGGGGCGGCGCCGCTCGAATTCTCGAACTCGGTCGGGATGCCGGCGCGCGACGGGTGGATGCTGGTGCACAACGCCCTGCGAGCGGTGCGGCTCCGCCACCGCATCACCATCATCGCGTCCGGAAAGATTCTGACCGGTTTCGGCATGGCGCGCGCGCTGGCGCTCGGTGCCGACCTGTGCCTCTCGGCGCGCGGAATGATGCTGGCGCTGGGCTGCATTCAAGCGCTCCGGTGTAACTCGGACCATTGCCCCACCGGGGTCGCGACGCAGAACCCGGCGTTGGTGCATGGTCTGGATGTCGACGCCAAGACCCCGCGCGTCACCAGGTTTCAGGAAGCCACGGTCAGGAGTCTGTTGGAACTTCTGGCCGCGATGGGACTCTCCCACCCCAATGCGCTGGGCCCCCAACACATCTTCCGTCGTATCAGCGACAGCCGGGTGCGCACCCTGCAGGAACTGCACGAGTTTCTGCCCGAGGGCGTGCTGCTCGACGGCGACGACGATGGGCCGTGGCACGACGACTGGCGGGCGGCCTGCGATGGCACCCTCTGGCGGGAGGCAGAGCAACAATGAGCAACGTGATCGAACGACTGGACATGGTCCGGCTGCTGACCCAGGTCATCGAGTATCTGCCGAAACTGTTCGCGGCACTCGTGGTCGTGGTGGTCTGCTGGCTGATCTACCGCGTGACACGAGCCCCGCTCGCCGGACTGTTGGAGCGGGCCGGTTTGCATCGCACGCTGCAACTCTTCCTCGAGAATATCGAGGATCGGGTGTGGCAGAAGCTCGCGCAACACACGGCGGACCCGCCACCCGTCGACGGGCACTCGCAGCACGGGCCTTCAGGCCTGCACGGTCCCATCTTGGGACCCGATCAGGGATAACTTGACCAACTTATTCCTGATCGGGTCCTAACTTTTGAGCCAGAAGACTCGTCTACTTGGAGTGAGGGAGCGCCTGATGATGTTCACCATTGCACTCATGTTGCTGGGGCAGGCCGCGGCCGCCACCCCGGATGTCGCAGCGGCTCGGCAGCTTTTCGAGGCGGGCACGTACGAGCAGGTCGTGATGATCGCGCTCGACGACACCAGCCCACCGTCGTTGGTCTACCTGGTTGCCCAGAGTCACGACCGGCTCAAACAGGAGCCGGCTGCGCGTGCCGCGTATGCGCAGCTGGCCGCCCGGCCCGAGACCGACCCGTGGCATCACGTGGGGCAGTCGGCGCTCCTGATGCTCGACGCGCGCCCCGGACCGGCCGGCACCCCACCGGCCGCCACGGTCGCGCGGGCCGTGGAAGCGGCGGAGCGGGCCACAATCCTGCCCCCCTCGGTCGCCGAGGCGCAGTTCCAACTGGGGCTGGCGCTGGCCGAGCGGCGCGACTACGCCACGGCCGCCCCCGCCTTCGAGGCCGCGATCGCGCTCGACCCGCAACCAGCCTACGCGCACTACTACGCGGGGCTCTCCTACTATCAGGAAAAGCGAATTGACCTGATGGCGAAGTATTTCGAGTCGTTCCTGAAACTGGCGCCGAACGCCCCGGAACGCGCCGGGGTCGAGTCGATCATGCGCACCGTCCGTGGCCGGTAGGGCGCGCAACAATGCGCGCCCCGTGGTCACGGAGTCAGCCTGACGACTATCGTCGGGCCCGGACCTGGCGGGGCAAGGCGTGGGAGGAGGTCAGGTTAGGCTGAAGAAACTAGCCGTGATGGCGTCGCCAACCTGATTGAAGCGACCCTGCAACCCATCGATGAACTCGTGTAAACCGCGGCCGATCACCTCGCTGGCGTCACTGTAGTCGAGCTCCGAGACGAGGCGACCGAGCTGTTGTTCGGCCTGGTTCTGGAAGCGCCGCAGCGGCGTGCCGGTCACCGCGTGGAGCGAGGTCTGCGCACGCGCGACGCAATGGTGCACCGACCTGGGAAACTGGCGATCGAACAGCAGGAACGCCACCACGGACTCTCGCGACACGAGTCCGAACGTGCGTCGATACGCTTCGAAACCGCTGGTGGACCGCAGAAGCGCGCTCCACTGGAGGTCGTCCACTGGGTTCCCGACGTCGCTGGCGGATGGCAGCAGGAGGAAATACTTGACGTCGAGTATCCGGCTGGTCTGGTCGGCCCGTTCGATGTAGCGGCCCAGCTGGCTGAAGTGCCACGCCTCACCGTGCTCCATCGTCTCGTTCTTGGTGCCTTCGATCAGATGACTGGTCCGCTGCACCTGTTGAAAGAAGTCGGCGGCGTCGCGGAGCGCGCGCTCGCGGGCGTCGAGAGCGGTCACGGTCAGATAGAAATCGTTGATCTCGCCCCACATCTCAGACGAGATCATTTCCCGCACCGTGCGAGCGTTCTCCCGCGCTGACGCGACGCAGGACGCCACAGAGTTGGGGTTCTTGCGATCGAACGTGAGGAACTCGATGACGTTCGCGCGAGTCGCGGCATCGTACCGCTTCTGGAAGTCGGAGTGCCCGCCGCTGACCTGCACCATTGGATCCCACTGCTCCTGGGCGAGCCCGGACAGGTCGATTTCCAGCTTCAAGTTCACGCCGACGACCCGAGCCACGTTCTCCGCCCGTTCGATAGAGCGGCTCATCCAGTAGACCGACTCGGCAACCCGGCTCAGCATGATGAGGCCCTGCTACCCGAGTACCCAGGTATCTTTGCTTCCGCCACCCTGCGAGGAGTTGACCACGAGCGACCCCTTTCGCAGGGCCACCCGCGTCAAGCCACCCGGCAGCACGAACGGTTCGTTTCCATACAGAATGTAGGGACGCAGGTCGACGTGCCGTCCCTCGAACCCGTTGTCGACGCGGGTCGGCATCCGCGAGAGGGCCAGTGTCGGTTGCGCGATGTAATTGCGTGGATCCGCCGTGATGCGCGTGGCGAAGTCCTGCCGCTCGGCGTCGCTCGCATGGGGCCCGATGAGCATGCCGTATCCGCCAGATTCGTTAGCCGCCTTCACCACCAGTTGGTCGAGGTGATCGAGCACGTACCGTCGATCGGACTCGCGCCAGCAGAGATATGTTGGCACGTTGGGCAGAATGGCCTCTTCGTCCAGGTAGTATCGAATCATCTCGGGCACGTAGGCGTACACCACCTTGTCGTCGGCGACACCGGTGCCCGGCGCATTGACCAGCGTGAGTCCGCCGGCGCGATACACGTCCATCAGCCCCGGCACACCGAGCGCGGAATCGGGCCGGAAGCAGGTGGGGTCGAGGAAGTCGTCGTCGATACGACGATACAGGACGTCGATCGGCTCCAACCCATGCGTGGTCCGCATGCGCAGCAGGCCGTCCGCCACCACCAGGTCACGCCCCTCGACAAGTTCTACGCCCATCTGTTGCGCCAGAAACGAGTGCTCAAAATAGGCGGCGTTGTAGACGCCTGGCGTGAGCACCGCCACACTGACCTGCCCGGCTCGTCTCGGCGCCACCTCCTCCAGCATCCGCAACAGACGTCCCGGATAGTCGCCGACGGGGCGCACGGCGAGCCCCTCGAAGACCTTCGGAAACGTCTGCTTCATGACGGCCCGATTCTCGAGGACATACGACACCCCCGACGGGCATCGGAGATTGTCTTCGAGCACGTAGATGGTGCCGTCGCGGTCACGCACCAGATCGGTACCGGTGATGTGGCACCAGATGCCCCCGGGGGGGTCGAGACCGACACACTGACTGCGGAACCCCTGGGACGAGGCTACGACCTCGGCCGGGACCACCCCGTCGGCCACGATGCGTTGCGCATGATAGACGTCGTCGATGAAGTGGTTCAGCGCCCGGATCCGCTGCTGCAGGCCACGCTCGATCAGCGCCCACTCGTCGCTGGGGACGATGCGAGGAATGATGTCGAATGGGAAGATGCGTTCCGAGCTGGGCTCCTCGCCGTAGACGTTGAACGTGATGCCCATCCGGAGCAGGGCGCGTTCGGCCGCCTGGTGGCGCCGGGCCAGCTCACCCTCCGAGAGCGCCTCGATCCGCTCGACCAGCGCGCGCGCCTCCGGACGGGGCGTACCGTCTTTGAAAAACAGTTCGTCGTGGAAACCGTCGGTGCTGTACCCGTCAAATTTCACGAGTAATCAGACTGGGCTGCGCCCCGAACCCCACACGGATGTTCCGTCATGACGTTCTCGATGTCACCCATCATCGTGGGCTACTCGACTCGCCACGGGCGTCGGCCTCGAGCACCCGGGCTCCGCGCAGAATGCCGCCAAAAGAGTAGTTCGCCTCGTGACAGGCGTACTCGTAGACCTTGTTGTCGGTGGCCGGCCAGACATATTCACCGCTCCACGGCGCCGCCCACACCGTCGGGTCGTCCACGGTGAACTCGTAGAGCAAGGTGTCGCCGTCGATCCGGCTGAACTGTTCCACGACGTGCAGGTCCCGTGAGGCCTGACCCAACGATGGGGAATCGCGGAAGTTCGTGGTATCCACGACCAACGTGTCTCCATCCCAGCGCCCGACCGAGTCGCCAAGCCAGGTTCGGATCTCCGGCGAGACGTGCTCCTGATGCATCCGCACGATCCGCGCGTCGTGCACCATCTCGACCAGGATCATGACCGTGTCATCGCTCTGGACGATCCGCTTCAGGTTGTTGTAGAGCACCGGCAGCATCGGCGGCCCGGCCGTGGACCCAAAACCCATGAGGCAGCGTTCGGCGTGTGGGCGCCGCTCCGGGTGGTCGTACGGGCCGGGGGCGTCAAGGTCGCCCTCGAGCCACCACGCGGTGCCCGTATTGGGGCGCGCGGACGCGGCGAGGGCTGACATCGCCTCGCCCGCCGCTGCGGTCAGCGGTGGACGCCGCCCGTTCGGCGGATCGGTAATGATGGAGGTGCGAAACTGGCCGTCGATTCGGAACCCGGACTGCCCGAAGTCCATCCAGAACGAGTTGTAGCCACCCACATTCCCGGCGGCGCCGCTGGACCCATCTCCGCCCACCGGCGGCGCCGCTCTCGGCGCCCCGCCTTCCACATTCCGCTCGTCAGGAATGTTGAAGAGCCCCTCGAGCGAGCTGGCCTCCGCGGCCAGGGTCGCCGCCTCCTCCTCGGTCAGCACCAGCTTGTCGGCGAGTTCGACCGGTCGCTGCAACGGCGTCAGGGTCGCGATGTCATACGTGCCCGACAGGTCCGGTCGGCCATCCGCGCGCCGCGGGATGTCCAAGCCGGGTGCCTGTGCATAGGCAACCGCTGCCGAGCCCCCGAGCGTGACCATCAACACCCCGACCCGCAACACACCTCGACTCCGCATGAACACCTCCATGTGCCACCGGCTGGGACTGGATCAATCGGTCAGCTCCCTGCGAAGCCGGCCGCGAACCCACACCGGCGAGTGTATCGCGGGACGCGGGACGCCGTCACCACCCGTGGGCCACGGACGGCGATTCCTGGCCGAGCTGTCTGTGGATGTCTTGAAGGACCTTGTGCGGTAACCTGTCCCCGTGACGACGGAACGCAATCACCCAGGAGCAGAATGATGACCCTTCGACCCTACACCCTGGCGGCGACCACCCTTGTCATCGCGCTGGCCGCGGCGGCGACCCTGTCCGCTCACATGGCCTACTCGAAGAGCATGCCCGCGAAAGACGCGACGCTGAGCGAGTCACCCGATCACCTGCAGGTCTGGTTCACCCAGGACCCGGAGCCGGCCGTGAGTCAGCTGTCGCTGGAAGGACCTGGCGGCGACGTCGCACTGGGCGCGACGACGGTAGGCGACGAGAAATCGCTCGTGGCGGCAGTGCCGGCGCCCCTGGCACCCGGCAGTTACACCGTCAAGTGGCGCTCCGCCGGCGACGACGGGCACGCGCTACGCGGCGACTTCGCGTTCTCGGTCCGCACCGCCGAGTAGCACCCAGGGCGGGCCTGAAGGCCCGCCCAAGAGGGACCGGCTAGCGGGGTGGGCGTTGGACGGTGAACGTGACCGTGCCGGTCTGTTTCTCACCGTCCGTGCCGACCACGGTCCAGGTCATCGTCCACTCGCCGTTGGGCATCGGTCCGGTGACCCGGCCCATAAGGTCGTTCTCGCCCATCGTGTGGAGCCCCTCGATTTTGGCGCGATTCCCGGGCCCGGCGATCTCCAGCGTGCTCCCCTCGACGGATGGCGCGGTGTCGAACCAGACTCGCACCGTGCGGACCGGCGCGTCGAGCGCGGCGCCATCTTCGGGGGTGCTTCCCGCCAGTGTCATTTGCGCTGAAGCCGGTCCAGCGAGCAGCGCGAACAGGGCGGCCACGGTGAACGCCCTACAAACACTGCCGAGCGATGTCCGCCGCCCTGAAAGGTGATCCGTCATACCAGCTCCTCTTCCCACGCGTGACGTGTCTTCGATCCGGTCAGCGGGCCTGAAGGCCCTGGCTACGGACTTGTCCTCTCTGCGGCGTGACGCTCCCGCGATCAATGCCACTCGTACTGACGTGGATCGAGACCATGGTGGTCCTGCCCGACCGACCGACCACTACGGCTCCTGCATGTGCGGGTAGCGATAGTCACGCGCCGGCGCGAACGTCTCCTTGGTCGTGCGCGCGCTCACCCACCGCAGCAGGTTCAGATAGCTGCCCGCCTTGTCGTTGGTCCCGGACGCGCGTGAGCCGCCGAATGGCTGCTGCCCGACGACCGCGCCCGTCGGCTTGTCATTGATATAGAAGTTGCCAGCGGCGTGGCGCAACGTCGACGAGGCCAGGTTGATGGCGGCCCGGTCCCGCCCGAAGATCGCCCCGGTCAGGGCGTAGGGCGATGTGGCGTCGCACAACTCAAGTGTCTGCTGGTAGTCGCTGTCCTTGTAGACGTAGACGGTCAAGACCGGACCGAACAACTCGGTCTCCATCGTCGCATAGTTGGGTTCGTGCGCCAGGATGATGGTGGGCGAGATGAAATAGCCGATGCTGTCGTCACAGGTGCCGCCACAGAGGATGTCGGCATCAGAATCGGACTTCGCCCGGTCGATATACCCCTTGAGCGTGTCGAACGCGGCCTTGTCGATGACCGCGCCCATGAAGTTCGTGAAGTCGGCGACATCGCCGTAGGGTATGGACTCGACGTCACTCACCAGCCGGTCGCGGAGACCGTTCCACAGACTCTCGGGAATGTACGCGCGGCTGGCGGCACTGCACTTCTGCCCCTGGTACTCGAACGCGCCGCGAATCAGATTCGCCGCCAGTTCCTCCGGGTCGGCCGACGCGTGGGCGAAGACGAAGTCCTTGCCTCCTGTCTCACCGACAATGCGGGGGTAGCTCTTGTACCCGCTGATGTTCGCGCCCACGGTGCGCCACATCCCTTGAAACACCTCGGTACTGCCGGTGAAGTGCACACCGGCCAGGTCCCGGTGTGCCATCACCGGGTTGCCAATCTGCCCACCGCTGCCGGGCACCAGGTTGATGACGCCCGGCGGGAGGCCCGCGTCTTCGAGCAGTTTCATCAGCCAATAGGCGGAAAAGACGGACGTCGAGGCAGGCTTCCAGACCACCGTGTTGCCCATCAGCGCCGGACTCGTCGGCAGGTTGCCGGCGATCGACGTGAAGTTGAACGGCGTGACCGCGAAGATGAACCCCTCGAGCGCGCGGTACTCGACACTGTTCCACATCCCGGGGGCACTCTCGGGCTGCTGCTCGTAGATCTCCGGCAGGTACGACGCGTTGAACCGCCAAAAGTCGATCAGCTCGCAGGCGGCGTCGATCTCCGCCTGAAACGCGGTCTTGCTCTGGTTCAACATCGTCGCCGCGTTCAGCACCTGCCGATAGCGACCAGCCAGCAAC
This sequence comes from uncultured Acidobacteriota bacterium, assembly GCA_937888665.1. Classification (GTDB taxonomy): domain Bacteria; phylum Acidobacteriota; class Vicinamibacteria; order Vicinamibacterales; family UBA8438; genus UBA8438. The sequence goes on along the minus strand of CALBET010001035.1, from coordinate 5,666 downwards.
TCGCCCGCTTTTAGGAAGATCGCCGCTCTGGACTCCCACGGCATGGCGCTCCAGTCGTGGCGTGCGTCGGCCGCGGCCGCAATCGCCTGGTTCACGGTGTCGGCGTTCCCCCGGTGATAGGTGCCCAGGTGCCGCTGATGGTCGTGCGGCACGATGCAAGCGCCCACATCGCCCGTCGTCACGTCCCGGCCGCCAATGACCAGAGGTATCTCGACCGAGCCGTCAGCGAACGTGTTGAGCTGCGCCTTGATGGCTGCCTTCTCCGGGGACCCGGGCGCATAGCTCAGCACAGGTTCATTGCGGGTGGACGGGACCGAGACACGCGCGTTGTTCATGGGCAAGGCTCCTGACGGTTCCTGGATAGGACAACACCCCGGAGACTCATTCTCCCACAGGCCACCGAATGGAGATTGTCGCCAGCACGGGCGGCGCGGTGCCCCAGATGGCGCACACTCGGGATCGTGCTGATGAGCACGGGATTCTCTGGAGCTTACTTTGGGGTCGTCGACGAGAACCGCTTCTGCCAACGCCGCGCCGTTTCGCTGAAAAACAACACGAAGAGCAGCGGACCGATCCCAACCCGGATTCGCTCGCTCTCCGAGGCGTTCACGACGAGCGGCACCAAGAAGACCCACAGCAGCGTGAAGAGCACGGCCGTGTTCCACCCGAGATCCGGTCCGGCCGCCAGCACGCGGCGCGCGCCGATCAAGAGACAGCCGACCAACAGGATCGGAAGCAGCCACGGCACTGTGACGATGCGCGCACGCAACCGCTCCATGAAGCTGGCATGCGTGTCGACCTCGGGCTCTTCCGTCGCCAGGCGACCGAAGAGTCGGTCCACGACACGGACATACCCGTCGATCGCCGCGCGGTTCTCGTCCAGGAGGCCGTAGCTCGTGGATGTGCGGAAGAACATCCCGTAGCTCGCCGAGACGACGCCGCTCAGATAGAGTGCCGGCGCCTTGCGAACGATAGTCGCCCACTCACCCGCATAGAGCGAGCCCAGGCGGATATAGGCGGTGTGGTTGTAGTTGTTCCGGCCGTCGCTGCGCAGCGGGTCCGAGAGCTCCGGCGGTCCGGGTTCCGCTTCGACCAGCCCGCTCGGGTATTCCGCGAGCTTGGCAAAGGGCACGTAGCCCGTGTGAGACCCGATCGTGCCCGGCCCGAGGATCTCGGCCAGTCGCTCGGCCGTCGCGCGCGAATGCGTCGTCAGGGCGAGATTCATTCCGGTCCAGGATGAGGGACCGACGACGCCGAACTGGACGAAGTTCTTCAGATAAAGGCTGCCGACCAGGCCCAGACCGACCAGCGCAATCACGTGCACCGGCCTCGCGCTCCGGGCAAAGAGCAGCAGCAACACGACCGCGAACCACACCGCGTGAAAAAGGCCGTAGGTCAGACAGAGACCCACACCCAAGGCGACCGCCCAGCCGGCCATCCGAGACAATCCGCTTCGCCGCGCCTCCAGGCCCAAGAGCATGAAGCCCGCCAACATCGCGGCGCTGAGATGCGGATAGAAGAGGTAGTTCTCGAACAGGAGCGTTTCGGGACTCACGACATAAACGCTCGCGGCGAGCAGTGCCCATCCGGACGAGGCCGAGAGCCTCGCCACCAGGCGATAGATCATGGCCGTCGCGAAGCCGGTGGCCGCGGCAAAGCACCCCCAAAGGACAGCGGTCTGGGCCCCGGGCGAGCGCAACTGGAGCGTCAGCGCGACCAGGGCATTCAGGCCCGGCGGCTGCATGTGAAGATTCCAGAGGCCTCGAAGCGGATGGCTTTCCAGAATGGCGGGATCGAGAATCTGCCAATGGGTCGAGAGCGCCGCAGTGTCGAAGTGTCCGCCGCCCGCAAAAAAGAGGACTCGCGAGACGGCATAGAACGACACCAGAACGAGGGCTGGGTGCGCGTCCACGCGCTGAATGATCGAGTGCATGCCTTCGCTCCGGGCGCGGCGCCGACGGCGTGAGCGTCCCCGCTTGCCCTTCGGTGCAGTGATGCCCTTTCTCGACGGCCGCCACAACTCGTCCACACGGCCGAGCAAGCGATGACCTCCGCGGCGATCTCACTCAGGGTCTTGACTCGGCCAGGTCCGAGATTTGACGCAAGAAGTCATCGTAGTGCGTGGTCCAATGCTGGGCGTCACAGTCTGCAGTATCTGAGGATGTGGGATGGCGTCTGTCGCTCCACGATGACAAGCAACCGCCAGCGCCGGCAGTCCTGCCATACGACTGACTGCACGGCCTCTGCCAGACACTCGAGTTTCTGGTCGCGACAGGGCAGCAGGATCGTGATGTCGGACGATGTTCCCCCAAGGTGTGAGACCCCGACGCCTGGCGGTCGACGTGGTCGTGCGCGTTGACGAGCCTCCACCCGTCTTCGGCGATCCGCGACACGAAGTCGGAATCCGGCGCGATGGAGTCGGCGAGACCGGTGTTGGCCAAGCAGGCCGTGCGATACAACTTGACCCCCTCGACCCGCGTGAACATGGGGTCGCGGAGACGGCCTACGACGACGCCGACATCATCGGCCAGCAGACTCCGCAGGACCGCCAGGCAGTCGGCATCCAGGACCATGTCGGCATCGACTTGAACGAAGGTTGGGGTCTTGACCCGACTCACACCGCGGTTGAAGGCGCGATGAAAACGGACTGACGTTCTGAACCCTGATGATCTCTGCGGGCTGCAGCGTTTGCCGTCGCAGGCTGTCCAGCGCCCGCGGCGCGAACGGCTCGCCGCTGCTGAGGACCAGCACCGAGACGTCACGCATTATGGAACGATGCACGGTCGGGGCAAACGGTGAGCCGTAGGGCGGCTGGTTCGTCCGAGCGGGCGGCCTTCCACGGATCGGGCGCGACGGCGCCGCAATGTCTCGAGTCGGCGACATGGGAGGGTGCTGCAGACCTTCTCATCGTGTTCGGGAGTCTCGGATGCGGGGGCACCGAGCGCGTCGTGGCCAATGTCGCGAATTCGTTGTCCCGCGACGGGAGACGAATCTGTGTTGTTACCACCGGCGCCGGCCAGGATACAGACTTCTTCTACCTGGACCCTGCCATACGGCGCATCGCGCTGAGCCAACTGCGCCCAGGATTCGGCCTCCGGCTACGCACTCTGGTCATGGCGTATGTGCACAAGAGCCGCCTGATTCCCTCGTTGGTCAAAGTCATCATGCACGTGTACGGCCATCGGATCAACCGAGTGCGAGAGGTCGCGGTTTCCCTCGGTGCGCCAGTGATCCTGGCCATGGGACTGGGCTCCAATGTTCTTTCACTCCGGGATCGACCGGAAACGCGCGCCGGCCTCCGCCATGGTCCACGGAAAATCGTAGTCGTCGGGCCCCACGCAGTTGAGCGACTCGTCGAGCCCTCCGGCCTCGATGGAAGTGCTTCACCGGCACCAGAACCGTGACGCGAACGCTCGGATCGGTCATGGGGCTCGTAGCAGTCGTGCAGACCCAGGTCGACGAAGCGATGTGCTTCGACCCTCTCCATGAGATGCGCCAGCCGATAGATGAAATTAGACCACAGGACCAGATTAATGCGCGGTCTCGGCGTGAGGGGGCAAGCCGTTCCAACCGCTCCAGCAACACCACGCGTGGCAGTCCGTGAACGCGTCACGAAACTCCCAGTTCGCTCTCGCCGGGTCCAATTCAGTTGACCGACCAAATTGGTCCGATATAGACTGTATTTCGAAACTGAGACTCAGTCTCACTTTGTAAATCCGCACGGCGGGCGTCCCCCACCGATGCGAGGAGCGCCTCCCGCCGTGCATCAGGGTCTCCGCACCCTCGACCAGCTTCCCATCGGCACCAGCGCGGTGGTCCACCATGTCGGGTGCGACGGTCCCGTGGCGCGGCGTCTCATGGAAATGGGGCTGCTGCCCGGGACGACGATCACCACGGTGCGCCGGGCACCGCTGGGCGACCCGCTTGAGATTCGCCTCCGCGGCTATCTCCTCTCGCTGCGCCTGGCTGACGCGGCGCTCGTTCAACTGGTACCGGAGGGTCAAGCGGACGTGGTCGAGGACACGACGCATGCCTCGACTTTTCAGTTCACCGCGTGTCCGACCAATCCCAGCCCCGCGTCTGATCGGGTGCCGAAGGTTCTGGTCGCGGGGAACGCCAACTCCGGGAAGACCACGATTTTTAATGCGCTGACCGGCGCGCGCGCGCAGGTCAGTAACTATCCAGGGGTCACGGTGACCCGGTCGTCGCGGCGCGTCACGTTGCCCAACGGCGCGCCGGTGGAGGTGGTCGACCTGCCGGGCACTTACAGCCTGAGCGCGAACTCACCTGACGAACAGGTGGCGGCCGACGAGGTCCTCGGCCGCCGCAGTGACCCGCCCGATGCCGTCGTCATCGTGGTCGACGCGGGCGCGGTCGAACGCGGGCTGTACCTGGTGCTCCAGATCGTCGAAACCGGAGTGCCGGTCATCGTGGCCCTCAACATGATCGACGAGGCGGGCAGCGCGGGGGTCGACTTCGACACAACGCGACTGAGCCGATGGCTCGGGGCCACCGTGGTACCCACCGTGGCGTCGCGGGGCCGGGGCCTCGATGAACTGCGCAGCGCGATCGGGGCCGCCATCACACTTGGCCCACGTCCCGACTCCGCTTGGAAAGGGCTGCCTGACCGGACCGAGCAGGACGTGGCGTCCGTGACCAAGGCGCTGGGCGACGCCCGCTTCGGCCGGACTCCCGCCGTGCGTCGTGCCTGGGCGTTGTGGTCGCTGCTGTCGCTGGAGAACACCGACAGCGAGGCCACCGGGCTCCCCGAGGGCGTTCGGCGACACGTGCAGGCGATCGAGGAAGACGCCAGGCACGCGCAACGCAATGTCCTCCAGGAGATCATCGCGGCGCGCTACCGGTGGATCGAAACGGTGGCGGCCGACGTCCGCACCCAGGCTCGGGAGGATACGCGGCAGTGGACGGAACGGCTCGACGGCGTGCTGATCCACCGCGTCTATGGCGTGGTGGCGTTCGCCGTCGTGATGGCGGTGCTGTTCGAAGCGCTGTTCACCTGGTCGGAACCGATGATCGGCGCCATCGAAGCCGCGACCGGGTGGCTGCAAACCCTGGTGGGCACGACGCTGCCCCCCGGCGTGCTGAACGACCTGTTGATTGACGGCGTCATTGCCGGTGTCGGGAATGTGGTGGTGTTCGTGCCGCAGATCGCGATGCTGTTCTTCTTCATCGCCTTGCTCGAAGACCTGGGCTATCTGGCTCGGGTGGCGTTTGTCATCGACCGCCTGATGGGGCGGGTGGGTCTGCACGGGAAGGCGTTCGTGCCGATGCTGTCCGGGTTCGCCTGCGCGATTCCGGCGGTCATGGCGACACGCACCATCGAGAGCCGGCGAGACCGGCTGATCACGATGCTGACGCTGCCGATGGTCTCGTGCAGCGCGCGGCTCCCGGTCTACGCCCTGGTGACCGCGGTCGTGTTCGCGGGTGAACCCCGAGTGCTCGGCATCTTGAGCGTCGGGGCGGTGGTGCTGTTCTCGATGTACACCCTCTCGGTCGTCGCCACGCTGGGGGCCGCCGCCGTGCTCCGACGTACGGTCCTGGCCGGACCGCGGCTGCCGTTGCTGCTGGAATTACCGCCCTATCGCGTCCCGGTCTGGCGCAGCGTCCTCCTAGTGACCTGGCGACGCGTGCGCAAGTTCCTCGAGGAT
>CALBET010001034.1 GCA_937888665.1 uncultured Acidobacteriota bacterium | reverse complement strand
AGGTGTCGCTTTTCTACCCTAGATCCGCGTAAGTTGTTGGCTCCGTGGCAGATCCCGGACCGTTCGACATGTCGCACTGGTGCCGCACGATCGTATCTACTACGAATCCAATTGGATGGCCCGCGGCGGCCAGCCGGCGAGAAAATTCGGTATCTGATCCGGAGCGAAACACTTTGAACAGCCCCTGCTCTGGAATGCAACACGCCGGACAAACATTGTTCCTCCATGGGCACAGTTGTTTTCGTGGATATCGACTTGTTGCTGCGAGGGCTAGCGTCGCTCGGCCAGTAGCCGACTCCCAAGCGAATGAACCACAACATCGTATTCAATCAATTCTCCAACGATCATATGATCCCCTACCAACGCGAAATCGACCAAGGTTCGCAGCCATTCAGGATCTGCGACCCGTCTGCATCGATAAAGGCCCTAGTGGAGTGCATCAGGCTGATGGGGCATTATCGAGTGTCTCTCTCGCTCGCATGACCTTGGCGAGGATGTCCGAGGCTTTCTTGGTCCAGATGAACGGTTTCGGGTGATCGTTGTGGTGAAAGATGTATTCGTCGATCGCGTCGATCACTTCCTGGACGTTGCGGAAGACACCACGACGCAAACGCTTGTCAGTGATGTCGCGGAAGAAGCGCTCGACCATATTCAGCCACGAGGCGCTCGTGGGGGTGAAGTGGACATGGAAGGGAGGGTGCCGATTGAACCATCGTTTCACCTTCTCGTGATTGTGGGTGGCATAGTTGTCGCAGATGAGGTGCACCTCCAGGCCCCTCGGCACCTCCCGATCGATGAGCGTCAGGAACTTAATCCACTCTTGATGCCGGTGGCGCGCCATGCAGGTGCCGATCACGTAGCCGGTCAGCGTGCACAGCGCGGCGAACAAGGTCGTCGTTCCGTTCCGTTTGTAGTCGTGCGTCATCGTGCCCGCCCGCCCCTTTTTCATCGGCAACCCAGGCTGCGTACGGTCAAGCGCTTGAATCTGACTTTTCTCATCGACGGAGAAGACGAGCGCGTTATCCGGCGGGTTGAGATAGAGACCGACAACATCTTCGAGCTTCTCCGCGAAGTGGGGGTCGTTGCTGACCTTGAAGGTGCGGACCAGGTGCGGCTTCAACCCATTGCGCTTCCAGATGCGCTGGACACTGGCGGGGCTGATCCCCAGTTCGGCCGCCATGGTCCGGGTACTCCAGTGTGTCGCGTTGGGCGGCCGCTCGCGCGTCGTCTTCCGGATGACCGTGGTTTCGACCGCGCTCCGCTGCACCGTGGCCGGACGACCCCGCCCCGACGCGTCCTTCTCGATCCCCGCCGTCCCTTGTTCCGCAAATCGACGACGCCAGAGGCCGACGGTTTTTTCCCTGACGCCCAGCTCGGCGGCAATGGTCTGATTCAGCCATCCGTCGGCGGCGCGCAGCACGATCCGGGCGCGTCGCACGAGGCGCGTCGGTGTGCTGCGGCCTCGCGACCAGCGGAGCAGAACCTGTCGATCTTCATCGGATACCGTAATGGTAGGGGCCACTCGAGGCATGCTCGGCATTGAAGCATACTTCAGCCTATAATGTCATCTATTTTAGACTCACTACACTAGCCATTCACTTTGGGTGTTCTGAATAGCACAGTTACGAGCCCAGTAGGCCGACTTGCGGCTTTCGCGAAACAATCGGAGCTCGAGTCGTTTTGACGCTTTCAACCGTCTGGTCAATCGGGATAGGGGGGAGCCTCGCGGCCCCGCCCCTCCCACACCACCGTGCGTACGGGTCCGTACACGGCGGTTCGGCTGGATGGGCGTTCACCTGATGTGTTCGCCTGGCGTTCGATGGCGCGCACCGCCCGGGGCGATTCGGAC
>CALBET010001033.1 GCA_937888665.1 uncultured Acidobacteriota bacterium | reverse complement strand
TGCTTCCCGGCGGCTTCTCCTACGGCGACTATCTTCGATGTGGCTCGATCGCTCGCTTCTCGCCGATCATGCAGGCGGTGCAAGCGCATGCCGCAGCCGGTGGCCTGGTGATCGGCATCTGTAACGGCTTTCAGGTGCTCTGTGAGGCAGGCCTGTTGCCAGGTGTGCTGATGCGAAACGACTCGCTGCAATTCCGCTGTCAGGACAGTCTGCTGCTGCCAGAGAACCGCACGTCCCCCTTCACTCGTGAACTGGATCCCACCAGACCACTGCGGGTCCCAGTCTCTCACGGCGAGGGCAACTACTACGCCGACGATGCCACGCTGGACGAACTGGAAGCGAACGGTCGCGTTGCGTTCCGCTACGTGAACGAAGCCGGCGAGCCGACGCCCGAGGCGAACCCCAACGGCTCCCTGCGGAACATCGCAGGCATCGTCAACGAGGCGGGCAACGTCCTCGGCATGATGCCGCACCCGGAGCGTGCCTGCGAAGCGCTGCTTGGTAACGACGACGGTAACGCGATCTGGCGCTCGGCCATCTCGGCTGCGGTGACGGTCTAGCTCCCGATGACAGTCGACGACCACACACTCGCGCAGGTGGCGATGAGCCGCGAAGAGTACGCGCGGCTGCTCGACATGCTCGACCGCGAGCCGACCGAGGTTGAACTTGGCATCGTTGGTGCGCTCTGGTCAGAGCACTGCGGCTACAAGCACTCGCGACCGCTCTTCCACCACTTCCCCAGCGAGGGCGAGTTCGTGCTGACGAAGGTTGGCGAAGAGAACGCGGGCGCGATCGACCTCGGTGACGGCTGGTGTGCCGTCTTCAAGATGGAGTCCCACAACCACCCCTCCGCGATCGAACCCTACGAGGGCGCCGCGACTGGCGTCGGCGGTATCCTGCGCGACATCTTCGCGATGGGCATGCGCCCGGTCGCATTGCTCGACTCGCTCCGCTTCGGGCCGCTGACCGACCCGACGAACCGCCACCTCTTCGGTGGCGTCGTCTCCGGTATCGGTGGCTACGGCAACTGCATTGGTGTGCCGACGGTCGGCGGAGAGGTGCAGTTCGATGAGAGCTACTCCGGCAATCCGCTAGTCAACGCCATGGCAATCGGCGTCGGCCGACGCGACCACCTGCTCTCGGCGAGTGCCGCGGGCCCAGGCAACCCGCTCGTGCTCGTTGGCGCGGACACCGGTCGCGACGGCATTCACGGCGCGACCTTCGCCTCGGTCGAACTCGACGGCAAATCAGACGAGCGTCGCCCCGCCGTCCAGGTCGGTAATCCGTTTCTCGAGAAGCTACTGCTCGAGGCCTGCGTGGAACTCGCCGAGCAGCACGGCGATTGGATCGAGGGACTGCAGGACCTCGGTGCCGCCGGCCTCACCTCCAGCAGCGTCGAGGCGGCGGACCGCGCCGGTACCGGCATCGATATTGATGTCGCGCTGGTGCCGAGGCGTGAGCAGCAGATGACGCCGTACGAGGTGATGCTGTCTGAGTCGCAGGAGCGAATGCTGGTGATCCCGAAGCGCGAATACCTCGACGATGTGCTCGCGCTGTTCCGACGCTGGGAGATCAACGCTGACGTGATCGGCATCGTGACCGACGATCAAATGGTGACGATTCGTGACGGTGACGACGTGGTCGCTCGCATCCCGATCTCCATTCCCTCCGATCCCCCGCAGTACCCGCCGAACGGTGTGCGTCCCGCCGAACTCGATCGCTGGCAGAGCGAGGATCTCCAGGCGGTGCCGGACGTGGTCGATCCGGACGCGGCGCTGCTGGAGCTGCTCGGATGCCCGAACATCGCCAGCCGACGCTCGATCTATCGGCAATACGACCACCAGGTGTTGAACAACACCGTCGTCCTGCCCGGCGGCGATGCAGCCGTGCTTCGTGTGAAGGGATCGACTCGCGGCATTGCGGCCTCGACCGACTGCAATGGCCGATTCGTCGCGCTTGAGCCGCGCGTCGGCGCTGCAATCGCCGTTGCCGAGGCAGCACGAAACGTCGTCGCCACGGGTGCGCGCCCGGCAGCTGTGACCGACTGCCTGAACTTCGGGAACCCGGAGAAGCCGGAAGTCGCCTACCAGCTTGAGCAGGCGATCCTCGGTATCTCGGATGCTTGTCGGACGCTCAATACGCCCGTCGTCTCCGGGAACGCCTCGCTCTACAACGAAACGCCGAACGGTCAGATCCTGCCGACGCCCTCGATTGGCATGCTCGGCGTCATCGAGCACGTTGAGACGGCGCTGAGGATCGCACCGCGCACGGGCGACACGTTGCTGCTAGTCGGTGCTGAGCCCGCGCAGGGCGTGGAGACTCTCGCCGGTTCCGAGTACCTCACCACGAAGCTCGGCCGCCTCGCCGGTCGTCCGATGATCGATCTCGACCACGAAGCGCGGGTGCAAGAACTGGTACTCGTTGCCCACGAGGCTGGACTGCTGACCGCCGCCCACGACTGTGCCGATGGCGGGCTGGCGATCGCGCTCGCGGAGATGTGCCTGGCCGTGGACAGCGGCATCGACGCTTCAGCGATCGATCTCGGCCCGCGCCTCGATGCTTCGTTGTTCGGGGAGGCCCAGTCGCGCTTCATCGTCGCGGTGGCAGACGACGCAGCGGCCTCGGACTTCGAGGCGCGCGCCACGGTAGCCGGCGTTCCCGTCACGCGACTCGGCAGTATCGGCGGGGCACGTTTGCGACTCGGACCAACCGATCTCTCACTCGACGATCTGCGCGCGGCCTACGACGGTGGGCTCGATCGCGCGCTTCGGGACTGACGCAGATGGTTCGCTGGATCGAATTCAAGGCACCCGTCGCGAACCTCGTTGCGCTGGATGGGCAGGTTCGTGCGCTTGGCGCCGAATTCATGCACGAGCGCCGCGAGCAAGATCTGTGCCTGGACTTCCCGGACGGCACTCTCGTCCTGCGCGAGCCGGAGGGCGCGTCTGCCGATCTGCTCACCTACCGGCGTGAGTCGCTCGGTGAGCTTCAGTCGGCCGAGGTTGAGGTTGCCGAAGTCGGTGCTCCGCGCGAGGTAGGCGCGATGCTCCGTGGCCGCTTCGGCGTGCGCACCGAGGTTGAGAAGACTCGCCGTACCTTCCAGTGGCGGCGCACTCAGATCCAGCTCGACCAGGTCTTCGGCCTCGGCATGTTCGTCGAGCTACAGACGCTCGTTGCTGGTGATGATGACGAGGCGGCGAAATCCGAACTGCGCGAGGCGCTCACGACCCTCGGCATCGATGTACACACCTCGGAAATACGCTCCTACGCCGACATGCTGCTGGAGCAGAAGACGCCGTAGCCACTGCATTCTCGACCTCGATCGCGGCGTATCGTGATGCTGCTAGACGGCGTCGGGCTGTTGGCGCGCTCATCGCTCGACGACGATCACAGCAGCACGACCTCAAGTTCAAACATGGATGGTTGATGGACGACGAATTCCGTTCCGAGCTTCGGGGCAGAGTCGAAGCAGCGATGCGTCGTCTCCACGTGCCGGGTGTCGCCGTAGGGATGCTCGACGGCGACGACGAACTGATCGAAGTGTTCGGCGTCACGAGCATCTCGAATCCAACCGCAGTGGATGAGCGGACGCTCTTTCAGGTCGGTTCGACGACAAAGACCTTCACGGCGACGTTGCTGATGCAGGAGGTTGAAGCCGGCACACTTGACCTCGAGGCGCCGGTGCAGCGCTATCTTCCCGAGTTTCGATTGCAGCGTGATGAGTGGTCAGGCTCGGTGCTGGTGCGACACCTGCTCACCCACAGCGGCGGTTTCGACGGTGATTGGTTCCTCCGCTTCCCACGTGGAGACGAGGAAGGGCTCTCGGCTGTCGTAGAAGCGATGGGCGAGGTGCCGGTCCGCAGTCAGCCGGGGGAGGCATTTTCCTACTCGAACCTGGGCTTCGCGATCGCCGGTCGTGTCGCCGAAGTGGTGACCGGCTCCAGCTACGAAGACTTGATCGAGCGACGCATCTTTGCACCGCTTGGGATGAGTAACTCCACGGTACGCACACGCGAGGCGCTCTCGCGTCGCTACGCCACCGGGCACCTCGTGCGTGGCGAACGAACTGAGATCGCGCACCCGTGGCATCTGGTGCGCAGTGCGGTCGCCCACGGCGGCGTGATCTCGGATGTTCGCGAGCAGCTGCGCTGGGCCCGCTTCCAGCTCGGTGATGGCATCGGCGTCGACGCAACCGGTGTGCGAAGGCGGGTGCTGGGAGAGCAATCGCTGCGCGCCATGCGGCAGTCGCAGCTCCGCGCCGGCACCATCTGTGACGCCGTCGGCTACGCATGGCTGCTTGAGGAGATCGATGGCGTGCCGACAATCCGGCACGGTGGCGAGACCAACGGCCAGATGTCAGCATTCCGCTTCATCCCACAACACGACTTTGCAATCACGGTGCTGACCAACTCCTCCAGCGGCGTTGCGCTGCAGGAAGAGATAGTCGATTGGGTGCTGGATCGTCGGTTCGGGATGCGGCGCTCGCTTCTCGCGGTCACTGAGCCTTCGGACGTCACCTCGTTCACCGGCCGCTACGAAGGCACGCTGCGCGACGCGACGCTGCTAACCCAGGATGGCGTGCTCTGGATCGACCTTGAACCGCATCAGCGTGAGGGGCGGCCAGCGCCAATCAAGCCGATGCCTTCGCCAGTTCGATTCACCGCGCCTCGTCAGTTCGAAGCTGTCGATGAATCGCTCGCTGGAATGCGTGGCGAACTGTTCGATGGCGTCGGTGACGTGGCGATGTGGTTGCGCTGGGACGGGCGATTGATGCCGCGTGTGAGCGAGTGATTTTCGTACAGAACAGACGTTCTTGACACGGTAGAACGATTGTTCTATCGTTATTTGTACGTCCGTTATTTCCGGAACGTGGGGCCGATCGATTGCACGAGTGAGGAGAGCGCCGATAACCTGTCTTGGCTCGACCAGTATGAAAATTCCGAAAGGGATGCATGCCGGTTGTCCACGATAGGCACAGACATTCCGGGGAGAGTGGGGACTGGATCTCACAGTCCTGCACAGTCTGTGGAGCGCTCTTTTTATAAGTCACCAGTCGGTCGGGCGCCGTCCCTGAAGATAGCGGCAGTCCCGGTTCCGACACGCCGAGAGGGTCATCTGACGTGAAGGTAGTGTTCCTGGAAACCGTTGAGGGTTCTGGCAGTATGGGCGAGGTGCGAACCGTCCGCCCAGGCTATGCCCGAAATTATCTCTTGCCGCGCGGCCTAGCCGCTCCGGCAACGCCTGAAGTACTCGCACGGGCTGCACAGCTCCGTGAGGTCGAGGATGAACGGCAACGGGTCCAGGATGAGCATGCTCAAGAACTTGTCGGCAAGTTCGCGAGCAGCCCGCTCATCATTGCTGTCCGCGTCGGAGAGCAGGGACGTCTGTACGGCTCCGTCACTAGTGCGGACATCGCCGAGAAGGCTGGGGAGATTCTCGGCGAAGAGTTGGACAGACGTCGCGTTCTGCTGCCTGAGGTCATCAGGAGCGTGGGTGTTTATACCGTGCCGGTTCGGCTATCACGTAATGTGGTGCCGGACATGCAGGTGGTTGTGGTGGATGCCGAGGCGCCGGAAGGCGTAGAGGCAGCCGCTGATCTGCTACTGAACCCGCCACTTGTGGTGGTTCAGGCGCTACCGCCTGTGGCCAAGGTTGAAGACACTCTCGCAGACGCGGCGGAGGCATCCGCCGTTGACCTGGAGACCGAAGGCGCGTCGGAGCCGGGCGACTCAACCCCGGACGCGGAGGCACCTGCCGCCGAGTCCGAGGAGGAAGCTCCGACTTCATAGGTCGATTTCACGGATGAATGCAGTGGTCGGCCTCGTCAGTAGACGGGGCCGTCTTGCTGTCCCCACCGTGCTATTGCATCCGTGAAGGATAGAGGTGGGCTTCCTCCACAGCGAGGGAGCCTTCGGTGGTCTCGGATAGTCGTCCTGCGCAGATTCGACGGGACGATCGTCCTCAACAGGCGGGGCTACCCCCGCACGACATCGCCGCCGAAGAAGCGATCATCGCGGCGCTCCTGCTCGACGATGACTCCTACGCACGCGTGCTCCCGATCGTCCGACCCGAAGACTTCTTTCGAGAGCAGAACGGCTGGGTCTACGAGGCCTGCCTGAGTCTCTCCGAGCGCGGTGAAGCGCTCACCGTCCCCACCGTTGCACACGAGCTAGAACGTGAAGGCCACCTCGAATCCGTCGGTGGCGAGCCCTACTTGCAAGAGATCGCCGGTAAGTACTTCACCGCGCTCGGCGTGGAGGCCCACGCCCGGATCGTCGCGCGCGACGCGATGTATCGACGCCTGATGCAGATCGCCGGTCAGATTGCTCAGCTTGCCAGCGCCGGGGGTCCCGATGGCGCGCGCGTGATCGGGGAGGCGGAATCGCTGCTGCTCGGTCTCCGCACCGCGGAATCCGCCGGCGACTTCAAGCGCCTTCGCGAGCTGCTCGACGGGTTCCTCGAAGTGCCTGCCGAAGAGGCCGAGGGTGACGCTCCGGTTCGTTCTGGCTTCATGGACCTCGATGAACTGCTCGGCGGTTTCAAGCGCGGCGAGCTACTGATCCTCGCCGCCCGTACCGGAGTTGGCAAAACGTCGCTGATGCTGAACTTCGCTAGGAACGCGGCTGTCGGCGGTCACGGTACCGTCGCGCTGTTCAGCCTTGAGATGGGCGCTGAGTTGCTCGCCCAGCGCATGCTGTCCGCCGAATCTGGCGTGAAGATGGCCCGCCTCCGCCTCGGCCGTCATGGCGAGGACGAAGAGTCCCGCGTGATGCACGCCCACGGCCAGCTCGCCAGCGCCCCGATCTTCATCGATGACTCGGCGATGCTTTCCGTGCCGGAGATCCGCGCCAAGTGTCGCCGCCTCCAGGCGGACCACGGCCTGGACCTGATCATCGTGGACTACCTGCAGCTCCTGCATGGCGCCGGTCGGATCGATACCCGTGCCAACGAGATCAGCCAGATCTCCCGCGCGCTCAAGGAACTGTCTCGCGAGCTGAACGTTCCTGTCCTCGCGGCCGCCCAGCTCTCGCGTGCCGTCGAGACCCGCAACCCACACATCCCGATGCTCTCCGACCTTCGCGAGTCCGGCTCCATCGAGCAGGACGCGGACGTTGTCATGTTCATCTACCGCGAAGACATCTATCTCCAGGCCGAGGACTGGCAGGACCAGAACCCCGGTGCGTCCGGCGCACAGCACCCCACCGGCCTCGCGCAGATCATCGTCGCCAAGAACCGAAACGGTCCCACGCGCACGATCAGCATCCGCTGGGTCCCTGAGACCGCCAGCTTCCAGGACCTGTTGCTCCGCTCCGAGTCCTACAGCGACTTCGACGAGTTCGGCGATCCATCGATGCTCAACTGATGACCACGCCTCACCCCACTCTTCACTCCGCTGGCGAGCACGCCTCACCCTTCGAGGGCTTCCGCACCGGTACGCAGGCGATCACGCTACCGGCCGAACTGTTCAGCGAACTGTTGCCGCTGATCCAGGGTGAGGCGGAACTGCGCGTCACGCTCTATGCGCTGTACGCCATCGGCCGCCAGCGCGGCCAACTCCGCGCCGTCCGCGCGACTGAACTTGCGCGCGAGACTGCCCTGATGCGTGGCCTCGAGCGCTGCGGGGGACCCGAGGCGTTGCAGCCCTCGCTCGCCGCGTCCGTCGCCCTGGGGGCGCTACTCGACTGCCCGCTGGACGACGGCGACACGCTTTACTTCGTGAGCAACGAGGGCGGTCGACGCCAGCGTGAGCGCGTCCAGAGCGGCGTGCTGCCGCTGAGCGACGGGCGCCGCGCCGCACCCATGACCACTGCCGAGCGCAGCCAGCCGGCACGCGTATACGAACAAGAGATCGGAACGCTGACGCCTGCCGTCGCCTCGGCGCTCAGTGAGGCGGAGGCACACTACCCGGGCGACTGGGTGGTTGAAGCATTGCAACTGGCGGCAACGAATAATGCGCGCTCCTGGCGCTATGCGGAGGCCATTCTCCGACGCTGGGAAGCGGAAGGACGCGAAGATGAAGCAGCTCGGGGAGATGCTCGGACCGCCGACCCGTACGGCCATGTCTACCGTCGCGAATAGCGACACAGACAGCGTTCCGAGCTCCGTCGACGACGGCACCTGCGACATCTGCGGCGGTGCGCGCTTTGTGCGCGTCACATCAGATCCCGATGATCCGCAGTTCGGTCAGCCGGTGCCTTGTGCCTGCGCGCTGCACGAGGACGGCGAAACGCGCCGTGAGCGGTTGCTTCGCTACTCGCGCCTGGGCCCACTGCAGCGAATGTCCTTCGACACCCTGATCGATGGTGGTCGCTCCACTGAGCCAGCCGATCAATCCCGCTACCGAGAGGCCGTCGAAGTGGTCGAGCGCTTCGCCGAACATCCCGAGGGCTGGCTCGTCCTCACCGGCCGGCACGGCGTCGGCAAGACCCACCTCGCTGCTGCAATCGCGAATCGACTGATCGACCGCGGTGAGCCGGCGCTCTTCCTCTCTGTCGCCGACCTGCTCGACGAACTTCGCGCCAGCTACGACGAAGATGCCGAGGTCGGTTACGAACGTCTCCTCGCCCAGCTCCGCGACGCACCCGTGCTCGTGCTCGACGATCTGGATGGCTACTCGGAGACCGCGTGGGCACGCGAGAAGTTTATTCAGGTCGTCACCCACCGCTTCAATTCGATGCTGCCCACTGTCTTCACCGGCGTCCGCACTCTCGCTGACATCGATCCGCGGCTCGCCAGCCGACTGACCGATCCTGCTATCGCCCAACTCGTGGAGCTTGGCTCGGATGCCACTCCGCGCTTCTTCACTATCGGAGCGATGGGCGAGGCGGAGCTGGAACGCTTCCGCTTCGAGAGTTTCGATCCCACTGGCCGAGGGCTGCGGGGAGAGTCCCGTCGCAACCTCGAGGGCGCGTTCCGCCTCGCGCGCCACTGGGCGGATCAGCCAGACGGCTGGCTCGTCTTCCTCGGCTCCAACGGCTGCGGCAAGACGCACCTGGCCGCGGCCATCGCGGGCTACCGACTGGAGCAAGGAGACAAGGTCGCCTTCGCCAATGTCCCAGACCTACTCGATGAATTGCGTGCCACCTTCGCGCCCGGGTCCCCCGAGCGCTTCGACCGCCGTTTCCGACGGCTACTCGACGCGCCGCTGCTGGTGCTAGATGACCTCGGGGCACAACAGACAAGCGCCTGGGCGGAAGAGAAGCTCTACCAGCTCCTCAATCATCGCCACCTGCAGCGGACGCCAACGATCGTGACGACGAACCGCGAGCTGAAAGACATGGAGCCGAGGATCGCCTCACGACTGGCGGACCTACAGACCTCGACGGTCTACCAGCTCACCGCGCCGGACTACCGGACCGGCGGCACCTAGCGGGCTGAGGTTCGAGCTGCTCGAGGTCTAAGAGCCGACCGGCTTCGGCTGGACGCCTTCTTGCCAGGTCGCACCGTTCGGACCGTGCTCTTTCTTCCAGACGGGCACCGTCTCCTTGACGCGGTCGACGGCGCGAAGCGCCGCGTCGAACGCGTCCTTGCGATGCGCCGCGGAGACCGCTACCAGCAGCGAGACCTCGCCGATCTCGAGCGTGCCGGTGCGGTGGTGGATCGCGATCTGGTGCACCTCGCGGTCCGCGAAGTCGGCCAGTACCTCCTCCGCGACCAGGCGGAGCTGGCGCTCGGCCATCGGCGTGTAGGCCTCGTACTCCAGTCGCAACACCTCGTGCCCCTCGTGGTGGTCGCGGACGGCACCTTCGAATAGCACCGCTGCGCCGCTCGCCGGAGTCATCACCAGCTCACGCAGTGCCATCGTGTCCAGTGGCAGTTCGGTGACCAGGAATGGCTGCACGGCACCCCCCGCGATCGGTGGGATCAGGGCGACGGTATCGCCGTCTTTGAGTTCGGCGTCATCGTTCAGGATGTAGTCCTCGTTGACGGCGATCGCGACGCCGGTGAGGTAGGGCTTCAGTTTTTCGTGGGATTCGGCGAGGCGCTCTCGGAGGGTAGAGACGGTGATGGAATCTTCGTCGAACTGCTCGGTGATGTCGCCGCCGACGATGTCGCGCAGCCCGGCGAAGAGATGGACGGTGACCTGCACGCGGGGCTCCTCACGCTGCGTTCGTCGTTCGGTTCAGTATAAGTATCGGTGCCGTGCGGTCGTCGTGTCGCGACTCAGTCGAGCTGTCGCAGCGGACGTTGCCGTAGGAACAGTAAGGCGACGTAGACGAGCATCAAGATGCCGGCGGCGGGGTAGACGAGTTCGAGGCCGATCGCCTGGGCGATAGCGCCGACCATCAGGCCGGCGATCTGCATGAGGCCGCCGGCGAGCAGTAGCAGGCCCATGACGCGTCCGAGCAGGCGATTGGGGACCTGGCGCTGAACGATGGTGACGCCGAGCGTGAGTACGAATTGGTAGGAGAAGCCGACGAGGCCGTTGAAGAGGAAGGCGAGGATCACGATTCGGCTGAGGCCGAATCCGAGCACGCCGAGCCCCATCAATGCCGCCGCGCCGAGGAACCAGAGGCCGGTATGCCGGAGATCGGCACGCCAGCTCAGCCAGCTTGATGCAATGAGGCCGCCGACGCCCCAGAAGATCATCATGACGCCCCAGCCAGAGGCATCGAGTTCCAGGATATCGTCGATCCAGGCGGCGACGAGGATGCCCATGACGCTCATGCCAAGCGCGGTGAGCGCCCAGTTGGAGAAGACGGTCCAGCGCACGACTGGGTCTTCTCGCAGTGCGGCGACGCCCTGGCGGAGGTTCTGAAGGACCGACTCGTGGGCGGCGTCCGGGTCAGATGCGCTGGTCTTCGATATGCGTGTAATCGCGAACAGCACGGCGGCATGTCCGAAGCCGGCGAGCAAGTAGGTCAGCGCGAAGCCGAACCGCTCGATCGATAGTCCGACGAGTGGGGCGGCGGCGAGCAGCGCGAGTGACATCACCATCTGGTGCTGGGTGATCGCACGCGAGAGCAGTGGTTCGGGGACGGAGTCGCGAATCATGGCGGTTCGTGTCGGCTGATCCTGGGCGGTCATCAAGCCGAAGCTGGCGAACAGCAGCAGCATCACCCAGAGCCAGATGCCCTCACCGGCGTCGACCGCCGGGATGAAGAGCAGTCCGCCGACGAGCAGCACGCTGGCGAGCCCGGCGATGTGGCTGATCGCCAGGACGGTGGCCCGGGGGAAGCGGTCGGCGAAGGTGCCGCCGAAGAGGACGTAGGCGAGGAACGCGAACCCTCGGAGGGCGGCGAGCAGGCCGAGCATGACGACCCTCTGCCCCTCGGGGGCGTTGACGTTCACGTACCAGGCCTGGGTGATGAAGAGGGTGGGCATGCGCAGGGTGGAAGTGAACTGCATGAAGAGCAGCCATCGGAAGTCGCGGTGTGCGAGCGTGGCGAGGCGTGCCAGGGGTATTGTGGCGGCGATCGGCAGCCCGGGAGTCTCGGGCGCGGGGACCTCGTGTGATTCGGCGATTGGCATGGCGGGCATCGTATCCCGCCAGGAAGTTGTGGGGATGTTGCGCTCGAAGCTCAAGGTAATGGTCGACCTCGTGTTGCCGGAACGCTGCCTGGTCTGTGGTCGCTTTGGAGCATCGATCCATCCCCAGTGTCTCGACGAACTGCCCCGCGCCGATGGTGTGCGCTGCGTTCGCTGCTGGGCACCGTCATCGGTCAGCGAGCTGGGTGCGCTCTGCGACCGCTGTGCCGAAGACGAGCAGCCCGAGGGGCTAGACGCGCTCCGCACCAGCTTTCGCTTCGCTGGTACAGCGCGCCGCTCGATCATCGAGGCGAAGTTTCGAGGTGTGACGGCGCTGTTCGAGCCGCTGTCGTCCTCGTTAGTGGGTGAGGTGCAGGCGAACTGGCGGCCGGACATGGTGGTGCCGATTCCCCTCGCGACAGGGCGCGAACGCCGGC
>CALBET010001032.1 GCA_937888665.1 uncultured Acidobacteriota bacterium | reverse complement strand
CGTTTCTCGGATGTGGCGCGTGATTCGGATCGATCGTGCCCACCAGCGCCACCGCGCGAATCGGAGCGCCGGCCGGGGAGACCAGGGCACAATCGGCGGCGCCAGGCACCGCGGCCGTAGGCGCGCTGAGCGCGTCCGAGACCGGGAGCTCGGGCTCGGGCTCGACCGCCTGGACGGGCGGCGGCAGCACGACCGTGATCGGTACCCCCGGTGGCTCGATGATCGGCGCTGGGGGGGCGGCGGGCGGCTCAGGCGGGGGCACCGGAGGTGCAGAGCGTGCGCCGCACGCCCACACGGAGAGACTGACGCCGACGACACACGCCAGTCGAACCGCTATCCGTCGTGGCATCGCCAATCTCACCCGTCCACCGCCATGATAACGCGGCCGCCTGCGCGCAGTCAGGCTCCTGCCAAGACCGGGCGCGCCGGCGCACCATGCGTCGACGCGCCCGGGCGTAGCCGGCCGCTTATCCCAGTACGCGAACGACCACCCGCCGGTTCATGGCCCGCCCATCCATCGTGTCGTTGGGCGCAATCGGTTTCTCCTCGCCATAGCTGATCACGCTGATCTTGTGCAGCGGCAAGCGATGCTGCTCGTGCAGGTACCGCCGCACGGCCTCGGCCCGCTGCAGCGCCAAGTGCGCATTGTAGTCAGCCGAACCCGTCGCGTCGGCGTGGCCCTCGATCTCCAGGTGGGCCGGCCTATCCAGCGCCCGCACGCGGTCCACGAGCTCGTCCAGTCTGGCCGACACCGGGTCAGGCAGCGCCGCGTCGTCGAAGCGGAAGTGCCCGTGGTCCTCGGCCACCGTCACCTCGAACAGGAGCCGCTTGGCCTCAGCCTCGAGTTCGTCGGACACGACCCGGGTCTCGTTGGCCGTCACCTGGGCCAGCCTGGCCGCGGTGGCGGCCGCGTTGGCCGTCTCATGGGCGCTGGTCGCCGTCTGGTCGACTTCGCGGATGTGGGCCGCGTTACGCCCGGTAGCCAGAGCCGCGTCCTCTACCGCCCGCTCGACCTGAGTAACACGCTCATCGACCTCTCGCGTCCTCTCGTCAACCGCTCTGGTGACGTACCCTTTGGTGGCGCAGCCGGTGGAGCCGGCCAGGGCGAGTGCGGCGGCAAGAACAATCAGGGACTGCGTGCGCATGATGGGCCTCCTCTCTCTTGGGGATGACGTATCGCAAGAGGCGCACCACAAAAGCCACGCGCTGGCGATCATCCGAAGGCGCTCTCTGACAAGGGGTTAGGCGAAGACAGCGGGGAGTTTGGTGGAGGGGACGTGTGCTCGACGACACGCGCGAGGTGCCACCGTGTCCGCCCGGACACCGCTCAGCCGCGGCCAGCCGGCTTACGGAACAGCATCTCGCGGGAGTGGCGCTCATGTCCCCGTCGACTGAACCATTCTCCCGGATCTCGATTTTTTCGCTGGCCGTGATGTTGCCGCGAGCGAGGCCCAACACGATCACGGACTTCGCCGACACCTCCGCGCTGATCCTCGCGCTCGGCACAGCGGGTGGGGTCGTGCCTTCTTGCTCCTCTCGCTTCCACATGGCCATGGCACGAGTTACACCTTCTTCACTGCGAAGAGCAACACGTCACGCACCAGTTCTGACTCGAGCACTTCGACATCGAAGGACGGCAGCCCGTCGGCATTCGCGAAGGCGCGCCGGGCGCGGCCGCGCCAGCCCTTCTGACGGCGGGCATGCTGGTAGCACACCAGCCAGTCACCCGGCCGCAGCGCCTCAAACACCGCGGAAATCTCGGCGGACGTCACATGTTCCGGCCCGCCCTGTTCCGGCTCCATGCCGATGTCCGGATCGAGAAACACCACCACCGGCTCTGAGCGCCCCCGGACCAGCTCGCACACCTGGCGAAAATACGCCGCCCGGTGGGTAAACAGATCCTTGAATACCTCGATCTCGAGTCCTGTCGCCTCGGCCAGACCTTGAATGTTGTCGAGGGCGCGAAAATGCCCGATCACTTCAGCCGGGGGCTCGACGGGCCCGAACGCGGTGGTCAGGGGTGCGACCGGCTGACTTGGACGGTACATGGCCACCTGCAAGATGGTGGCGACCGACTCGCGGCGCGCCAGATGGACGAGCGTGCTCCACTTCACGACATCCCGGTCGTCGCCGTACCACTGATCTCGCATGTTCTTGCCGTCCTGTCGCCGTCATCGCCGCGGGTCGTGAGACCCGCGTCCCGAGCCCTGGCTGCCTGCTAGTGTAGTGCGTCCGAAATAGGGGGCATCAATTCGTGGCGCGGCGCCCGGCTGGCCAGGCGCGACGAGGGAACAAATTGGGCATTTGTGACCGAGGAGCAACGCCGCCAGGCGGGATGCCCCGCTGCGAAGTCATGCCCCCTATTTCGGACGCACTGCACTAGTGCAGTGCCCTGTAGCCGCGGTGGGCAACCGCAGGACACTAGCCGCGAAAATTCCCGCGGCGCGACTCGAGGTCCTCCCAGCGCGCGTACGACGATGCCAACTCGTCCTGCGCGACCTCCAGGCGGACCAGCGTGTCCTTGATCGAGTCCGGCGCCTCGCGATAGAAATCTGGCGCCACCGTCACCGCGTTCAACCGACCGACGTTGGCCTCCAACCGCTCGATTCG
>CALBET010001031.1 GCA_937888665.1 uncultured Acidobacteriota bacterium | reverse complement strand
GGTGGCGCACGCCCTCCACTTCTACGAGCGGCGGCGGCGGCCGAGGGTGGCCGGGGTCGAGCAGGTCTCACAACGCGTGGTCGACCTCATGCTAGATTCCACGGCGCCCGCTCCCGGGTGGCGCGAGGTGCTCATGGCGCAGAAGGCCATCTTCGACAGCCATCGACGACTGTTCGAGGAGCCGATCTGAGACCGCGCGGGCGAGCCTCCTGATCGAGGGACACCGTGCCCTGGAATTAGCCGGTCGGCACACCATCGGCCGACTCGACATCCCGCGCTTCGACCCCGGCCCGTTCCCCGTCCTCGACGGGAGGCTCGCTGTGCGGCGCCGTCTCCCGAGGCGGCCGGGTGTCACGGTTTGCCTGACAGGTTGCGGAGCCCGGTTGAAACAGGTAGATGTCACCCAGGCGGAAGAGCACCTGCGCGAAGAGCATGAACGCCGCGGTGCCAGCCGCGACATACTTCAGCGGAAAGAGCACCAGGCAGACAGCCAATGCTCCGAAGGCGCCAAGGAACGTAGACGCCATGTCTAGGTTGAGCCATCGTAGTGGGTGAAGCGCGTCGACGCCTTCCCGAACGGTGTTCTCCAGAGCAGCCTTCCGCCGTGTTGGATCCTGATGGTTCAACTCGAACTTGAAGGGCATCCATGGCACACGCATCAGGTGGAAGAAGGCCTTCGGCCAGCGAAAGAACAGTTTGAGCCATTTCACGTCGCAGTTGACGTAGGACGCTAGCAACGTCGAATAGGATTCCTGGTCGACCAGCACGTCCAGATCGCTTGTGTCGTGGTAGAACCGATGGTGGAGTTCGTGGCCGATGTAGTCGATGACTTCGCGCTGGTGCTTGGGTGGCAGCGAGGCCTTGCCGGCGAACACGTGCGCCATCCAGCGCGCCTGCGCCTCACTCAGCGAGGGGATCGACCCCAGCACAGGTCGCACAAAGCCGACGAACGCCAGGGTCGGGGTGTCCAGGTCGAACACGAGTTTATGCAGACGGCGTGGCTGTGTCTTGAGGAACGGCCAATGCGGTTTGTAGCCGGTGGCCAGGACGATTTTATCGATGCGGACCGGTGCCTCGTCCTGGGAAAAGCGCACGTGCGAACCCTCGATGGCGATCGGTGCGCACCTGGCTTTCACGCGATTCCGGTATATCTCTAAGATGCCGTCACGGCTCTTGTTCAGGAACTGGTGCAGATAGGGAACCGTCGGCGCCCACGCGCGGATGCCGTGTCCACCACGCCCCCAGGCCAGGTCGATGAAAAGACCCACGTAGTAGCGACGGAAGATGTACTCGAAGTTGAGATATCGGCCTGCCAGCGCGCGCGTGCCGGAAGCCACGAACAAGTCGGCGGCGAAGGGCCCAACGTTGCGGTCGGCGAACCACTGACCACGGTGGGCCGACCAGTAGACCTCGGCCCCCCCGGCCGCGAACTCGGCCACGATGTCGGCGGCACTCTCCCCGGCCCCTACGACCAATACGGTTGACCCGTGTTGGGCACCGGGGGCTTCCTTATGGTCCGCGGCATGTATGAGGTCACCGGTGTACTCACGATAGAGCCGGTCGTTGGCCACGTCCAGTCGAGGGATGCCCTGCGGCCCCGAGGCCACGACCACGGCATCGAATCGGGTGTCCGCACGCTCACCGCCAGCCGTCTTGGTGGTCACGACCCATTCATCCCCGTCCCGGTCCAGGCCGAGGACCGTGGTATTGAGCCTGATGCGATCGCGGATGCCGAAATGGTCGACGTAATCGTTCAGGAACTGCAGCACGTCCGTGGGGTCGAGAAAATCTGGCAGGCCTGGCGGCAGCGGGAAGTCTGAGGCGTGCATGAAATGTTTGGACGAGGTGGCCCGTGTCTGCTTGGCGACCCCACCCGGCACGTCGCGGCGAAACACCCACACGCCGCCGATGTCGTCGGTTTCCTCGTAGCAGGTGACCGTGATCCCCAGTTCCGTCAACCACTTGGTGGCATACATGCCTGCCCAACCGGCGCCGATGACCGCAACGTTCCGCACGTGATCAAAACGTTCGCGCTTGGCGAAGAGACGGCCATAGAGGTAGAGGTCCGTCTGCACGATGCCGATCAGGCCCAGGGCGAACAGCCCGATCCACAACACCGTGTCCTGCCCGAACAGATGAGTCAGGGCAAAGCCCACGCCGAGGGCCGGCCACCAGGCAAGTCCAAAGCCGAACAGTGCCCTGAGCGGACCACTGTGGTGAAACCGCAGGGGGACGATATACAGGCACAGCATCCCATAGCGGATCATGAAATAGTCGAAGACCAGGAAGCCCACAGCGAAGGCTGTCACGGCCCAGGCCGCGTTGGGCGTGAGGTTAACGACGCTGCACCAAAGCGTGGCGTGGAGGAGTCCGAGAGTGGGCGGGAACGAATCGCGGTTCTGGTAGTCTCGGATTGCCCAGAACTGGTTGGATCTGTTCCGCGTGTTGATGTAAGGAACGATGAGGCCGAACGCCAGCGGCACCCAGAAATCGCGCGAGGTACCCACCCAGCCCATATGAAGGCAATAGGCCAGTGAAGCCAAAGGCAGGCTGTAGACGAGAAGGACTCGTGGAATCGCGTTCCAGGTTGGATCGGTTCTCACGTCGTGTGCCATAGCTGCGGTCCGTTGTGGCGTCTTCGGCGGGTCGAGCACCTGTGCCCGTTCCCTGATCCTGACGTGGGACATGGGGCGAATGCCCGGCCGATGACCCGCGATCGGCCGTGGCTGCCGTCGCCATCGGGATCGGCGGGGCGCAAGGCATTCGCTGTGTATTCGCTCAGTCGAAGCGCCGAAACGGAACAGGAGAACGAGAACGAGAACGAGAGTGTAGCATGCGACAAAAAGCTGGCCTGCGGTCAGCGCCGTGACTTCGACGCGCCCCCTCGCTGGCACGACCGCTGGGCGCGATTCCCTCTCGGATCGGCTCGACCCGTGAGCAATCGAGATATAGTGAACGCCGCGCGCCACTTGCGTGGGTCTCCCAAATCGAGTCAGCGCATGTGTAGTCGAACTGGAGGGAACCCCGAAATGATTACCAAGACTGCCCTTGCTCGCGTTGTGCTCCTGGTCACTGGTTTCGCGTGTATCGGCGCGCCTCCAAGCCAGGCACAGGGGCCGACCGTCCGGGTCGGGCTCGTGCTTGATGGGCCGTCCCCCGATGCCACATCCGAGCTATTCCAAGAGGCGATCGTAAGCATCGCCCAACCGGAGTTCGAGATTCAGTTTCCCGCCGACAAGCAGCGGCTCGCTGACCTCAGCTTGGCGGGGGTCCAGAGGGAGGTCGATGGACTGCTCGCCGATCCAGATGTGGATCTGGTGATGACGTTGGGTCCCATCGCGTCCGCGTACGCCAGTCGGCGCACCGACCTCCCGAAGCCTGTGATCGCCGCCTTCGTGCTCGACCCCGACGTGCAAGGGATACCGGTCACCAACGGCCAAGACGGTGCCCGGGTCAGCGGTGTCACGAATCTGTCCTACATCACATTTCCGGGGGATTTTGCCAGAGATGTGAGGCGGTTTCGCGAGTTGGCTCCTGTATTGGCGCCGATATGAACTCGATCACCAATCACTACATTGCCAAGATGAGCG
>CALBET010001030.1 GCA_937888665.1 uncultured Acidobacteriota bacterium | reverse complement strand
ATCGCGCAGGAGCGAGTCGATGTCCGGATGGGTGTTTGGATGGAGCGGCGGCGCGTAGGTCAGGTGGTAGGCATGCTCGGTGCCGTTCGTCGTGTGCAGGTCCAGGATTACATGTGGGTCGTAGTCCTGGTACGCCAGCGTGAGCGCCCGAGCCTCTGGCGACTCCAACTTCATGTGGTCCTGGTTCAGGTCAAGCCCTTGCGTGTTGGCGCGCTCGCCCGTGCCCTCGTAGGGGCCGAGTTGATACGGGCGGTTGTCCGGACCGATCCGCTCGTTGCCGTCCGCGTTGTAGACCGGCGCCACAAGCAAAATCATGGACGACGCCCACTCGGGGTGTTCGCCGACCACGAGGTCCCGCAGCATCATCAGCAGCGCTTCTTTGCCGCAGACTTCGCCGCCGTGGATGGTGGCCTGCAGCCAGACCCGGAGGCGTGGTGACGCCGTCACCGAAGCCGGACTCGCGTCCGGGAGGTCGCCGACGATCGCGAGCGGCATCGGCCGGCCGTCGACCGTCGACCCGAACGTCGTCAGGTGCACGAGGTCCGACGTGGCGGCCGCATACTCCAGATGCCGCATGACCTCGCCGTAGCTGGTCGATTGCTGAAAGCCGGTTCGTTCGGCCCGTGTGGCCATCATCAACCGAGGGTCCGGCGGCCCGGTCGGACCGCAGCCCACGACCATGACCAACGGGAGCGTCAGGAGGCCGGCGAGGGCCGCCCACCGGGGGGTGCGGTCGGTCAGCGTCATACGCAGGACTCCAAACGTCGTACCACCTCGTCGAGTTCGGCCGCAGTGGTCGTGCGTCCCAGGCTGAAACGGATGGTGCCGAACGCTACCTCGTCCGGCACGCCCATGGCGGCCAAGACCGGCGACATGTTCCGGACGCCGGTATGGCAGGCCGATCCGGTGGAGGCTGCTACCCCCGCGAGTTTCGCCAGCATCTCATCGCCGAAACGACCGGGGAACGCGACGCTCACGGTGTTGGGGAGCCGATGGTTGGGATGGCCATTCAAAACAACACGCTCGTCGAATGTGGTTTGAAGCCGGCTCCAGAAATGTTCTCGCAACACGAGCAGACGGTCGCCGCAGGGATCCGACGCCGCGAGCAGACAGGCCGCTCCGAGGCCGCTGGCCAGCAGCGCACTCTCCGTGCCCGCTCGTTGCCCGCGCTCGTGTCCGCCACCATGAATCAGCGGCGCCAGCGTCACACCGGTCCGCACATAGAGCGCGCCGATACCTTTTGGCGCATAGAGCTTGTGCCCGGCGACACTCAGGAGATCGACCTCGAGGTCGTCGACGCGAGTCGGAATCTTTCCGACCGATTGCGCCGCGTCGGTGTGAAACCGCACGTCGTGGTCCCGGGCGATGCGACCGATCTCAGCCACCGGCTGCACCGTGCCGACCTCGTTGTTGGCGTGCATCACGCTAATGAGAACGGTGTGCGGGGTGATCGCGCGGCGGATGTCGTCGGGGTCCACGACCCCGTGGCTATCGACCGGCACCGTGGTGACGCGCGCGCCCAACTGCTCGATCACGCGGCACGGTTCCAACACGGCGGGGTGCTCGACCGCCGTGGTGATGACATGCGGCGTGCGAGAGGCCGTCGTGGCCGTCGCACGCATGGTCGCCACGACGCTCTTGATGACGTGGTTGTTCGCTTCACTGCCTCCGCTTGTCAGCAGGATCTCGTCCGCCCGACACCCCAGCAGCGTGGCGACTTGTCCTCGAGCGGTCTCCACGGCCTCCCGCGCCGGCTGCCCCGCCCAGTGGCCGCTCGATGGATTTCCGAAGTGGTCCGAGAGGAAGGGCCGCATCGCGGTCGCCACCTCCGGCGCAATTGGGGTGCTCGCGTTGTAGTCCAGGTAGATCCGGTCCGGTGACGTCTGTGTCATCGCCTGGACATTCTAGCGGCTCATGGCCTGGTGGCTCACCGGCGACCTGGCAGCCCGTGGTAGAAGTCCCGCTGCATTCGACCGGCGCTGAATCCGGCCGACCTGCGTTGTTCATCGGTCACATACTGCCGGTATGTTCCCTCTTCTCGCCTTGTCCGACCTACGATCGGCTGGGTCCTGCGGCAGTCGCGGAACACCGCAGCAGGGCGCGCCGTATCCACTGGGGGGGAGCCAGCTCGCCTCCGGTCGATGGTCGATGGTCGCCGCTCTCCGCCGGTCATCCCCTCTCTCGTGGTGGAGTGCGCAGTCGACGCCGTCCGCCTGGTCGTCGGCGTGACAACGCCCAGCGCGGCCTTGGCTGGATGCGCCGACGGCCCAGTTGGCAAGTTTGTTCTGGTCAGAGGCCTAAGATGGGGGCTGCCTGCTGAGGATGCCGATCCCATGCCACGAGGATTCATGACACAAGCCCATCGGCTTTCTCTGCCGTCTCACACTCTGCGTGCCCTCTCCTGCGGGGCGCTCCTGGTTTCAACGCCGTCGGCTGCCGTTGCGCAGAGGGAGGCCTCTACGGAGACCACCCGAGCCGCCCAGCCCACCAATGAGATCGACCTGTTCATGGAGCGGGTCCTGGACAATCGCGAGGCGTCGTGGCGGCGTTTGGGTGATTTCATTCTGCGCGAAACGGAGACCCTGGCGTTCGAAGCCCCGCTGGGGATTCCGCTCTCCGGATTCCGACACGAATACGACTGGTTTGTGCGGGACGACGTGGTCGTTCGGAGTCCGGTGAGGTTCGACGGCGTCGAGATCGATGAGGAGACGCGGCTTGAATACGAGGCCGACTGGTTGAGAGACGAGCGGCGGCGAGGGGGCCGACGCGACAGACGTCGCCGCCGCATGAGTCGACGGGACACGGAGGACAACGTCGGGCTCGCCATTGAACGCAGTTGGGGGGCCTCGGTTGGCGAGTCGCTCCGCGAGCGTGTCGCGGCCGATGCCGATTTGCTCGGCGACGATCTGGCCGCCATTGCGCTGAATACCGGCGCGATTCTCGACGACCTGGGTGGCGTCGACGCGGTCGGGTTTGCCACGGCCGTGGCCCAGACGCGGCTGCTCTACGTGATGCTCGACACGGAGCGGCTGTCGGTGACCGAGGTCGGCCGTGCCCTGCGGCGGCCGCTCGCGAGCCTGGTCGAGCAGCTGGCCCTCGCCGATCAGGCTGAACTCGATGGTTTCGTCGAGCTTGCTCAGCTGGGGGGCGAGTTCGAACTCGACCGGCGCATGGTGGCGCCATACTTCGACCGGGCCGCCAGGCGACTGGAGGAACTGGGACGTGACGATACCGCGGCCGCACTTGACGAGGCGCGCGGGGCGCTGGCCGTGACCGGGGCTGGCATGCCGGACGGCTCGGACCGCTCCGCCGCGGGCGATGACCCCGATGTGTCGGAGGATGACCGGCTGGTGGACTCGTCCCGGCTGGAGCCGCGGTTCATCTCGGAGTCCTACTTCATGGACTTCACGTTCGAGTCGGGCAACTACTACCTCGTGGGGCGCGAGACGCTGGCCGGGCGCGAGGTCGTCAAGATCGAGTACTACCCGACGAACCTGTTCGACGACGACGACGAGCCGGATGAAGACGAATCGGAACTCGAGGCTCGGATCGACCGCGGTTTCAACAAGACGTCGCTGGTGACCCTCTGGATCGACCCCGAGGCGGAGCAGATCGTCAAATACACGTTCGACAACACCGGGTTGGACTTTCTCCCTGGTCGGTGGCTGGTGCGCATCGATGGTCTCGCGGCCTCGATGGAGATGGGGCAGCCGATCGGCGACGTGTGGCTGCCGCTGCGGGTCACCGTGTCAGGTCTGGCGACGACGGCGCTGGGTGGGTTCGACATCATGTTTACGCGTGAGTTCAGCGAGTATCGCGAGGCTGAGACCGGCGCCCGGATGATCGATGCCGGAGTCGTTCGATGATGGCGGCTCGGCGTGCCGTCTGCGCTCTGGCGCTCGTCCTGCTCGTCGCCACATCAGGTGTGGCGCAGACGAATGCCGCACGCGAACTGATTACCGAGCTGCGTGTCCACGGGAACTACTCGGTGCCCGATGCTGACGTGCTGGGGCTGGCCGGGGTGGCCCCTGGCGACCGCCTGGACGCGGACGGTGTCGGTGCGATCGCCGAACGCCTGCGCGCGAGCGGTCGGTTCGAGGCGGTCGAAGTCCGCAAACGCTATACATCGCTGACCCGAACCGATGAGGTGGCGCTGATTCTGGTCGTGGAAGAGCGGCCAGCGGCGTCGGTCACCGGCGGTCGGATGGCGCGGGTGCTCACGACGGCGCTGCGGCAGACGATGTTTGTGCCGATTCTCGACTACACGGAGGGCGACGGCTTCACCGGTGGCGGGCGGTTCACCCTGGTGGACGTGCTCGGCGAACGGGGAACGGTGTCGGTACCGCTCACGATGGGCGGCACCCGACAGGCCGCCCTTGAGCTCGAGAAACGGTTCGACCGGGGGCCGGTGCACGCGTTCCGAGGGGGCGTGTCTGGGTCGCGGTCCCAGAACAATCATTTCAACGTCCATGACCGCCGGTCTGAGCTGTGGGTGGGCGCCGATCGAGAGTTGGTGGAGGGCCTCAGCGTCTCGGCCGAGACGCGCTGGGCTGACGTGCGCTTCGGCCTACTGAATGAGCAGGTCGCCACTCACCGCCTGGGCCTCGAATTCGACACCCGCCGCGACGTCGGTTTTCCTCGCGACGCGATCTTCGTGCAGGCCGGTTGGCAGTGGCTCGACCCGGCGGGCGGCGCCGGCACTGTGAGGCAGCCGCAGCTGGATGCACGGGTGTTCATCGGGTTGTTCGGCCAGACAGCGATGGCGCTTCGCGCGCACTACCAAGGCGCGAGCGCGGCCGTCCCCGTCTACGCGCAACCTCTCCTGGGAGGCGGTGCCTCGGTGCGAGGCCACCGCGTCGGTGCGCAAGCCGGCGACCGCCTCGCCGCGGTCTCCGCGGAGTTGCGGGTGCCGCTCAACTCGCCGATGAGCTTCGGCAAGGCCGGCGTCCGCCTGTTCGTCGACAGCGGGGCCGTGTGCGATGTGGACGAACGGTTACGCAAGACGAAGTTTCTGCAGGGCGTCGGCGCCGGTGTGTTCACCAGCGCGGCGTTCATCAACCTGCAACTCGACGTGGGCCACGACCTGCACGGCGGCGCCCGCGTCCACTTTCGCACCAACGTCAGCTTCTAGTAAGTGGCGCACGGCTCGAGCCGTGCGATCGCAGGCCTGAAGGCCTGCGCCACACCGCAGCGCCCCGAACCCCACCAGCACCACAGAGCGCCCCGAACCCCAC